>PUMT01000195.1 GCA_003551495.1 Bacteroidota bacterium | reverse complement strand
TATGGAGCGGGTCGGAAAACCCCACCGTAACCGATAATGAAGGGATGACAACTGACGGGTCAGGCACAGGTGAGTTTACCAGTGATATTACCGGTCTTTCCCCCCAGTCAAAATACTATGTCCGCGCCTATGCAACCAACAGCGAAGGCACAGCTTACGGAGAGGAGAAGAGTTTTACAACCGAAGGTGAGCTGGCTGTTGTTACAACTGCCAATGTTACAAATATTACACATGAGTCGGCTGTTTCGGGTGGCGAAGTGACCGACGATGGCGGCCTGGAAGTTACTGCCCGCGGTGTTGTATGGAGCGGGTCGGAGAATCCCACAGTTGACGATAATGACGGTATGACAACTGACGGGTCAGGCACAGGGTCTTTTACCAGTGATATTACCGGTCTTTCCCCCCAGTCAACATACTATGTCCGCGCCTATGCAACCAACGCCCTGGGTACAGCCTACGGGGAGCAGAAGGACTTTCAAACGAATGACCCTACGGTTGTCGACATTGAAGGGAATGAATACAATACTGTTACAATCGGGCAGCAAAGGTGGATGGCGGAGAACCTCAGAACCACCAGGCTGAATGACAAAACGCCAATAGCTGAGATAACAGATGGAGACGAATGGGCGAAACAAACAGAACCCGCCTATAGCTGGTATGGAAATTACGGTGAAAAATTCAAGGATGTGTATGGTGCTCTTTACAATTTTTATACTGTTGCAAAAGGCAATCTCTGTCCGGAAGGCTGGCGTGTACCCACGGATGACGACTGGAAACAACTGATAAAATATCTGGGTGGAGAGGAGGTTGCAGGAGGCAAGCTCAAATCAACCACAGCTCACTGGAACAGACCGAATGAAGGAGCAACCAATGAGAGCGGATTTACTGCTCTGCCTGGCGGCCTTCGTATTGGTGAAGCTGAAGATGAATTCAGTGACGGAGAGTTTGTTTTCTTAAATGAGTTAGGCGCATGGTGGGCTTACCTTTTTACCTGGGATAAAGGCGGCAGGGCTTACATTTTAAGTCATGCTGCAGAATTAATCGGAAAAACAGATGCTCCGCTTAATATAGGGATGTCAGTCCGCTGCATTAAGGGCGAACAGGGAGAACTTCCTGTAGAAGGCGCACCTCCCGGATATGTTATGCCCTAGAGGCACGTTTAGAGATTAGTTGCCGGACTTGAATCCGGTTTCACGGATAAATGCATCGTCGTATCCCGCTTCCCATAATCCGGGGAGGCGGGATGCGGCTTCTTTCCTGGTTTCAAAATTACCCCAGGTGTATCTGTATATGCCGTCAGTCCCCTTTATGCAGGAAATCTGATTGAAGTCAGCAAATTCCGATGGATCAATGAATTCTGAAGTAGCTATAAGCTGTATAGTATAAGCCGGGATAAAATCATTTATTCTGATAAAGGCATCAGGGAAAGCATTCCGGTATTTTTCCTCCATCACTTTACGCGCATCTTCGTATGTTGTATAATAGCCTGAGATAAACCTGCTGAAACGGTCGTTATCAAAAAGGACAATTGCATCATTACCTGCAATGGAATCTATGATCTGGGTGTTTATGTTTTCTGCAAGCGCCAGAAACTGTATGTTGAATGATCTTCCGTAACCGGGGCGGTAGTATATATTTCTGGCGGGATCTTCCTTTTTCGGGGATGGCAGATCTGTAAAACCTCCGGTTTTATCTTCTGCCAGTGTTTCCATTATTTCATTAGCGCTGACCTGAAAGGTATCCGCTTTACCTGCCATACCGGCAACGTAATGTTTTTCTTCCTGCATGGAGTATTCTGCAAGCAGTTCATGATTTTCGTCCAGTATAACCCGGTAAATATCCTTCCCTCCCAGGTTATCTTCACGGTAAAGTGAAATATACCCCGCAGTGCCGTCCTCGCCCGGATGGAAAAAAAGATTATCGCCGGTATCGTTGAGCGGATAGCCTGCATTATGAACCTGCGAGGGATCCGACAGGTCAACATAGAAAATGTCATACCCGCCCATACTGTTGTGCCCTTCGGAACTGAAAAAGAGATACCTGCCGTCGTTTGTGACGAAAGGGGTCTCTTCATTGAAGGGTGTGTTTATATCTGCCCCCATATTTTCAATATTTCTCCACCTGCCGCGCCGGTCAAGTGTAGCCCTGTATATGTCAAGTTCTCCATGCCCCCCGTTCCTGTCGCTTGTAAAATAAAGAGTTTCCCCGTCAGGCGACTCGGATGCATGAGTTTCACTGGAGCGGCTGTTAACAGGCCTTCCAATACTTCCTGCCCTTGTCCACCGTCCTTCCTTAAAGTTGCTGTAGTATATATCCGACCTGTTTTGGGCCTTCCTTACAAGGTACATTGTTTTGCCATCATATGACAGGCTGGAGGTTAGCAGGAGGTCATCCTCAAGCTGGTAACTTATGTTTGAGGGACGGCCCCAGCTGTTGCTCTCCCTGTGTGATACAAATATATCAAAACCGTAACGGGATATGCTGGTGTAAGCCATTGTCCGGCCATCACCTGAAATAACCGGATTAACATTTGAGGCAATGCTGTTGATCTCTTTTCCAAGGTTGAACATCCTGACAAAACGTGGCTCGGAGAGGAAGGCTTCTGCATTGTAACAGCTGTTTATATGCTGTCGGGCCATAATCACCCTGGGGTCATCTTCGGCAAGTTTATCACTGAATCTTTTGTAAGCATCAACAGCTTCATCCAGCCTGTTCCCCCTTTGGTATGCGATCCCCAGTAGCAACAGCGCTTCGGTTGGTGCTTTTTCCTCCCTTAACGATCCCGGATTCCAGTTATCTGAAATGTTTCGGGATGCTTTTTCAAGGTAGTTTATTGCTTCTTCATTCATGCCGTGAGCACTCAGGTAATAATAACCGGCATTGAATAAAAGGTTTGCATTTCCGGGGAGCTCTTCAAGCATGTCGGTGTATGCTTGCGCCGCAAGCTCATACTGCATAGTCTCCGAGAAATAAAAGGCATCCTGCTGGAGCATGTCAAGCCTGTTCCAGTTTTGTGGCAGGATAATGAAAGTGTTTACCATCAGTGTCAATGCCAGTATTGAAAACTTTTTCATACCTGTAATGAAAAAAATATATTAACTGGTGAATATAAACATGTTAATATACGTTTTAATATGAAAAAGGTTATTCAAACCAGCAGTTTCCAGAGGTAGCTTATAATAAGGGCTGCAAAAACGGTAACAAAAAGATGGGCACGAAAGTTTTCGTAGGCCAGGGGGTAGCTTAATATACCGACCACTGCGGCTGATATTATAAATACGGCCAGTTGGGTTTTGTCTTTCGATTTGTTCTTCTTTTTTTTCATTTGCCTATTGCAGCGGCAGGCCGGGGCAGGAGAAAGTTAAAGGAAGAACCTCCTGTTCCTGCATCAGGGCAGAAGATATATTGCTATAAGCACAACAATAATTACAATAACCGCACCTATGATAATGGATGTTGAAAGTGGGGTTTTCAAAAAACTCCTGTCGTTTTCCCTGCGCATTGTTTTTAAATATTTTAATTTGAATATAATAACTTATCAATTGTAAAACGTCTTATATTAGTATTTCGTCTTTTATAAAATGAAGTTTTTAATAATCAGCCAATCTGCTCTTCTTTACATTGTATTGATCTGCAGTTGCGCCCGTGAGGGGGCAACCTCGCTGCCTGTTGCAGAAACTTATCCTCCTTATGATGTTACAGCCGTATCGGCAATTGCTGCAGGAAGAGTAACTTCTGACGGCGGAGGCAATATTGTTGAAAGAGGCTTCTACTGGGGAGAAGAACCCGATCTGCCTGATGAAGGCCAAAAAATTGTTGCGGGAAGCGGTATGGGTGAGTTTGAAATAAAGCTGGAAGGACTTGAGATGGAAACTACATATTATATTTCAGCTTTTGCCGAAAATGAACAGGGGATATCTACCGGTGAAATATTGAGCTTTACAACTACGCTGTTCAGGTATGGCGAAGGTGTTACAGATCACGAGGGAAACCATTACAATACAATAATTGTGGGCAACCAGGAATGGATGGCCGGGAATCTGATGGTTTCAAGTTACAGAAACGGCGATCCGATACCTGAAATAGAGGATGGTAATGATTGGCACAACCTTACAGGCGGGGCATTTGTATGGTACGAAAACCGTTATGAAGGAAGAGGTGAATATTACGGTGCTTTATATAACTGGTACGCGGTTGCAGATGAAAGGGGGCTTTGTCCGCCCGGGTGGCGTGTGCCGGGGGAGGAGGACTGGGACTCTCTTGTAATTTTCCTTGGTGGAAGCGAAATTGCCGGTGGAGCCATGAAGTCGGAGAGGACATTCCCCGATTTGCATCCCAGATGGAATGAACCTAATACCGGTGCAACAAATACCGGAGGTTTTTCGGCTTTTCCGGCCGGATACCGTGAAAGAGCAGGCAGCTTTCGGGATCTTGGGGAAAGGGCTTTCTGGTGGTCAGCAGATGAGCACGGTATAGATGGATCATGGGCTCATAATATGGTTTTGCGTTACGATTACCCGGGGGTATTTCGTTTCTCTTCCAGCAAGCATCGGGGGTGCAGTGTCAGATGCATAAAAGACAATGATTAAAGGTTGCTTTCAGGGGAGTTATTTTGTAAAGGGGACTGTTTTCTTTTGTTAACTACTGAAAAGAAGTCTTTAATATCCTTGTTTTCTGAAGAAAGTGCATCCTCCACACTTCCCTCGAACAATGAATTACCCCGATGAAGAAAAACTATTTTGTCGGCAAGGCGCAGGATTGTATGGATCTCATGGGTTATCATAACTATAGTCATCCCCAGCCTGTTTTTCAGGTTCATTATCAGGTAATCGAGTGATTCCATAGAAAGGGGGTCAAGGCCCGAACCCGGCTCGTCACAGAAAAGAAGGGGAGGGTCCATTACTATTGCCCTTGACAGTGCAGCCCTCTTGAGCATTCCGCCGCTCAGCTGTGAAGGGTAGAGATTGAATGAGTCCTCAAGGTTTACAAGACCAAGCTTCATAAGAACAATTTCCCTGATCAGTGATTCGGGAAGATCGGTATGCTGAACAAGTGGTAAAGCCACATTTTCACCGACGGTCATCGAGTTCAGCAATGCGCCGTTCTGGAAAAAAACTCCGGTCTGCAGATAGAGTTTGTTTTGTTCCTTTTCGGTTATACTGCTTATATCCTTTCCAAGAACAGAAATATATCCGTTTGTTAATGGATAGAGACCCAGCAGATGCCTCAAAACAGTTGTTTTACCTGCACCGCTTCCGCCAATTACTACAGTAATATCGCCCCTGCGGGCTGTAAATGATACTCCGGATAATATCTTCTTCCCGTCAATTGTTGCGGAAAGATCCCGGACCTCTATCATATTTTCATACTTCATTAAAATATGTATTAGTAAAACAATAAACCCAGGATGCTGTCAGCAAGTATTACCAGAGAAATCGCAACTACTACCGCTACGGTGGTAGCCCTTCCCACATCTTCTGCTCCCCGTTCCACCCTGAAACCGTAAAATGCTCCCGTGAGTACTATTATCCAGGCATATACCTGACTTTTGACCAGGCCGGTAAACAAGTCCTTATTCTGGACAATTTCGCTCATTCGGTTTGTGAAAATCTCAGGCGGCAGATTAAGGTATGAATAAGCGGCTGTTGCACCGCCCGCTATCCCAAAAGTGTTGGCCAGGATTATTAGAAATGGCATTGTAAACATGCATGCATAAATCTTGGGTATCACTACGAACCTGACCGGGTCAAGCCCCATCGTTTTAAGCGCATCGAGTTCAGTTGTGACCTTCATTGTGGCAATTTCGGCTGCAATAGCAGAACTGCTTCTTCCGGCCACAAGAATAGCTGCGATAAGAGGCCCCATCTGCCTCATTGTTCCTATTACAATAATGTCAACAATAAAAATGTCAGCACCGAAATCTCTTAGCTGTGCCGCCGAGTGAAGTGCAATTACCAATCCTATTATATAGGACATCAGAACAATAATCCAGACCGCATTAACCCCAATTAAAACTGACTGGGTAAGGAATTCACCCTTTCGCCTGCTTTTTCTGTTAAAAAGGTCTCTTATAGCATAATAGGAGACACTTGAACCAAGTATTAAAAAATCATATATATATGATGAAAAAAGCTGATGAGTTTTTTCACCAACTAACTCAAAAATTTTTTTTTTGGGAACTGTGCTCTTTATTTCTTTTTGTCCCGGACGGAAAAGTTCAATTTTTTTACATATCTGTGGAGAACCGCCAACAATTTCGACTTTAATATTTTTATCAGCAAGCATCTGCTTTGCAAAAAAAATTGTAATAACCCCTGCACTGTCAATATCTTCAAGTCCGCTAAGGTCAAATTTCACCAGATCTAATTCCGGATCATCCATCATTTGTCTGATAAAATTTATCAGATCATCGCATTGCTCCGTTTTGAGTTCCTTCATGAAAAGCAGGTTACTGCCTTCCATCCGGAAAAAGTTGTTATCAGCCGAATGATTGTTATATTTTGTTCTTTTCTGTTTCCCGGCCGGCATATTGTTAATGAGATTAAATATCCGTAGAAATATTAATAATTGTTTTTCCCGGCTTCAGCCTTTGCCAGATTATAATTAATTTTTAGTACGAATTTATGCAATTCCTGAACGAACATTCTGCTAATTTCCGAAGAAAACTGGTTCAGGCATCTCTCGTCGAGCTCTTGGAGGCTATCTGACCGGTACTCTAAAACTGTTGTACCGGTAAGGTTGTTTTTCAATCTGAATTTGGTTTCGATGTGAGCATTATAAACCTTGCCATTTCGTACAACTTCAAGTCTGGGGATATATGTTTCAAGGGTATAATCTGTTTCACCTCTTTCATCAGCCGACAGGATCGTTTTAAAAACATTTTTTCTTCTTAAGAAATCTTTCAAAATCAGGTCCAGGCTCTGACCGGGTCTTACTGCCCACTGATTGTAGGAAAAGTACCTTATTTCGTTTGAATTTTCACGTATTGCTATTTTGTGCGAAGCAAATGCAGGATGTACTTCTACCCCTGAAATCCTGCAGGTTTTTCCGGATACTGCATCCGGATCCAAATAGTCTGATTCGGGGGTATAATACTCATCGGGATACTCCAGCAAATAGAACCTGATTTCGGCTTCCCTTGTGCTACGGCAACCGGAAACCAGCAGAGCGAAAAATGATAAAATAAAAAATATTTTTTTCATTTTATTAGTTTTTTAATTCCCGGTCAGGTGCATTTCTGGTGCTCCTTCCCCTGATCAAAACAGAGGGGTCGGCATTTATCATCCGGGATGCTTCGTTCAGGTTTTCAAGGGTGTGCTGTAAAATCAGCATGTTATTGCTCAGCTTTTCACTTCCGGTGTCAATATCTTCGTCCAGTCTGTTCAGCAAATGCCTTGTCTGGATACCCGCCCCCGATAGATCTTTTGCAAGCTCGCTGATCCCGGCATCGCTCAATGCTTTGGATATTTCGGTCAAAGCCTCAAGCAGCTCCCCTGTTTTTTCATCTTCAATAATTTTATTAATATTACCTATAACATGTACAATCTCTTCCGAACTTTTGTTCAGGTTTTTCCCTATCTGATTTAGTGATAAAACGGTTTCCCTGATATCGCTGCGGTTTTCCGAAACAATTTCATCAATGGCTGTGATTGAGGAGCTGGCAGTGCCTGCAAGCAGGGAAATATTTTCAGTGGCTTCTGTGAAGGTGCGAAGGTTATCCGGTTGTGTAACCTCCCCAAGGTTGACCAGTATTTCATCAAGCTTGAAAAGAATATCTTCTGCCCTTCCGGTGATTTCAGCAGTCAATGTTGTTCCGGCGTCTATATATTGCCCGGGGTTGAGGTCATCTGCATCCTGACTCCCCCCTCTTATCTCTATAGACCTGAGTCCGGTAACCCCCAGAGTATGAATATTTGCAACAGCATCTTCCTTTACAGGGGTTCCTGACTGAAGTCCTATTCTCACAATTACAGTGTTGATATCTGATGGATCAATTTTTATATCAGTTACCGATCCAACATCAATGCCCAAATATTTTACCGGACTCCCAACCTGCAGACCACTAACAGATATATCGCTGAAAGCAATATAATAATGGTCTTTTTTCTCAAACAGCCTGGGAACACTGAATAATCCGATAAGGATGACCAGTAAGGCAAGGGATATAAAGGTGAATATGCCCAGACGGATTTTTTGTGCCCTGTTTTTCATGGTTATACTTTTTTGGATATTTTAGTAAAACGCAATAAGCTGCATAAGTTATATGAAACATGAAAAAAAAGTCCGGTATCAAACCGGACTTTTACAATCAGCATTAAATACTTTAAAAAAAACAGATACTATTCCTGTGGTGGCTGAGGAGGGTACTGAGGTTGCCCTTCCTGCTGTGGTGCCTCAGGCTGCTGTTCTTCCAGAAGATTGTGAATTCTGTCCTGCAGCTCGGGATCCTCTTCATAAGCCATAATAATTTCTTCGTACCTATCAAATGAAAGACCGGTTTCTTCAATAGTCTCCTTCAGGATCTCCTCGAACTCAATCTGTATCTCCTCAATATTGTCCATTGCAATATTGAATGCATCCATTTCATCCTGGGTTGCATCTGGCTCCTGCCCCATCTGCAGTGCCTGGTTAATCTCGTTAAACTTTTCTATGGAAATATCCTGATCTTCCAGCTCACCCATCATTTGCATCTGACTGATCTGATTTAGCGGCATTATTTGCTGTACAGCCTCGACAAACAATTTAAGCTCCTCATCAGTAAATCCATTGCCTTCAGCTTCTGCATCACGGGGTCCGCAACCGGACATTGCCAGCGAAACAGTTATAAAAACCAGGGCAAATAAGGAAGTGAAAATTTTTTTCGTTAATGTGTTTTTGTTAAAGGTCATTTTAAATAGAATTTATTGTTAAACATTTAATAGAATAACACTTTGAAAAATGGTTTATTGTTCTTGACGCGGCTTATTTTTTGAAAAACGCCGCCAATTTGCAAAGGTTGTTAAATAAATCCCATTTACCAATTTTTCCTCCCGGTTTTTCAGAAATGTCCAGGAATTTAGGTAATTAAATTAAAAAAATTATTCTGATATCCTTTTATGTCGACTGCGGCCAGCATTATATTTTAATTGCGTTTTATATTCCCTTTTTCGTAAATTGTACATATATAAGGTTACATTTTTCGTTATATAATAATCTGTTTGTAAGCTTGCAAAATATGTTACGCCAGGTTTTTACCGTACTGCTTTTTTTGGGTTTAGCGGATATGTCTGCTTTACCTTCAGTAAATGTCACGGAGGAGGCTGATGATTTTACTTATCCGAACAGGCTCATGTGGAGGATCAGCGGCAAGGGCCTTGAGTCGCCTTCTTATTTGTTCGGGACAATGCACCAGATATGCCCGGAGGACTTTGTAATATTTGCCCGGTTCTGTACCGGGGAATTCATTTTTTACAATCCCCTCAAAAGGAAGTTACTTGAGACAAAACAGCTGGTACTTGAGGTCAATACATATGATCCCTATTTCTGGGCAGGAATGCAGAATGTTATGTACCTCGAGAGAGGATTGACACTGAGAAGGGTACTTTCCCGGGAACAATACCTGTTGGTTGAAGGTTTTTTCCTGGATAGCCTGGGAATAAATATTGAACACTATTCACATGTAAGGCCTTTTTTTCTTGTTTCAGAGATATATCCCCATATACTTGGGTGCACTCCGAGGAGTTATGAGAGGTATTTAGCCGAAATTGCAATGGACAACAGGATCAGAATATCAGGTATTGAAAATATTGATGACCAGATCGCACTCTTTAAGGGAATAAAGCTTGAGGATGAGGTTTATGAACTGATTGCCACGATAGAAAACTATTATGAAGTTCGTGAGCAGTTTCAGCAAATGGTTGCTCTATACAGGAAAAGGGATCTGGTGTCCATTAAAAAAACACCCGATGAAAGTCCCGAAGAGCAGATCTATGAGGATGCAGGGTTCATCACAGAAAGGAATCTGCAATGGCTTCCTGTCATGAAAGAAATGATGCATGATCGGCCGGTCTTTTTTGCCTTTGGTGCTGCTCATCTCCCGGGTGAAAAAGGATTGGTGAATTTGCTTAAGAAAGAAGGTTACGATGTTGAACCGGTATTTTAATCCTTTTTGATGCATCTGACATAAGCACCGGCATTCTTGCTGTATACACCTTCATGTATATATGGGTACCGGTTGCAGAAGCTTCTGAAAAATGCATATCCATCGGGGAATCCCAGGGATGTCCAGTAGTCCCCGAACTGCCTTATATTATAAAATGTACCGTTGCTATGGCGGTAGCCACCGGGAAGTGCAGAAAAGCCGGTTTTGTCGGTTGCCCCCTCATTCGGCCTCATCCATCTCAGGGATCTTGCTTTTAGCTTGCCTCCTGCATTTTCTCTTCCGTCAAGGTAATCTGACAATGCACGCCAGTCAGAATCATCCGGAACCCGCCATCCTTCAGGACACAGCCCCCTCTCGTCATTAACAGCATGCCAGTTGTAAATAGCGCCGTAAACCCGGCCAAAATACCAGAAATTCCTGTAATAACTGTAGGCTCCTTCTTTTATATTTTCCCACTCTTTATCATCTGTTACCCTTGGAATGGGATCTCCGTTGCTGTATTGAGAAACATTGAGGTTTTCGGCCATCCATACCTGGGTTCCTATACGAACTGTTTCATATGTATTGCCGTTAATGTCAACCAGTTCTCCTGTCTTATTTACGGTGTCGTTATTTGAAGAAATATAAAAAGACTCATGCGGGTGAGTATGCGGCCGGCTTGCAGCCTGGTGCATCAAGATAAGGGAAAATATTGCCGTGATATAGATACTTTTACACATTTTGCCGGACGTTATTTGTCAGGAATTACTGTAAAAGGAAGGTGTTTTACTAAAAATAACGCCTCCTTAAAATTTTTATTATTATAAACAGGAATTTCAGCAGTATTGTTCAATTGTCTTCTTAAAAAAAAGGCAGCTATAGATCCCATAAAAAAAAGGGGATACAGAACATTAAATTGCATCCCCGAAGCATTAATTGTTCTGATATTTTACCTTCGTCTCGCGGCTTCAGTTTTATCGCGTATAGCCCTGAATTCATTACCTTCTACCCAGTTCGGGAAATCGTTGCTATTGGCAAGATCCTTCCCTATGTTGAAAAACAGCCATAAATCCTGGTGCAGTCCTTCAAAATCCCAGAGATCATGCATCACATCTTCCGGCATGTGATAACGTTTTGCATAATCCTCTGCAACCATTTGAGAATACTCTTCGTCCCTGCCGATATAATCAGATCCTCCTTTTGCATAAATCATGGGAACCCCAAACCTTGCCATACTGAAATGATCTGAGCGGTAATAATAGCCTCTCTCGGGGTGCTCATCGGGCTCAAGCCTCCGATTTTGTGCAGATGCATGACGCCTCAAATAATTGTCAAGGTCAGAGCTTCCGTAGCCGATAACAGATACATCATGAGTTGGCCCATATACATTCAGTGCATCCATATTGATGCCTGCCACAGTTGTTGAAAGGGGGAATAATGGGTTCTCCGCATAATACCTCGACCCTAACAAACCAGATTCTTCTGCAGTTACAGCCATAAAGACAATTGTTCTTTGCGGGGGTTCTTCAAGCGCCATGAATCTTTCAGCAAGGCAAATAACACCTGCGGTTCCGGTGGCGTTGTCGACTGCCCCGTTGTAAATTTCAATTTCTCCCTCTTCGGTTTCTGTCATTCCAAGGTGATCCCAGTGTGCCATATAGACGAATGATTCTTCGGGATACATGCTTCCTTCAATGTAACCAATAACGTTATGTGATTCAGAAGTCCGGTAGCTGTTGCTGAAACTTACAGATGTGGTAAGATCAAGAGGTACAGGGGTGAAATCGGGACTGATTGCCATTTCGGATAGCTCACTGAGTGATGTTCCTGCCTGTTCGAAAATCTTTTCTGCAACATCTTTTTGTATCCATCCTTCAACAAGGAGTGGCGTTACTTCCCTTTCAGCATCCAGCTCCAGGTTAGGTCCCGACCAGGAAGTGCTTACTACATTCCATCCGTACCCGGCAGGTCCGCTTTGGTGTATTATAAGTGCGGCTTCGGCTCCCTGCCTTGCAGCCTCCTCAAATTTATAAGTCCACCGCCCGTAATAAGTCATTGCATTTCCGGTGAACAGCTCCTCGTCTCCTGTTGCATATCCCGGGTCATTAACCAGTATTACAACAGTCTTACCACTTACATCTACGCCTTCGTAATCATTCCAGTCATACTCCGGTGCATTTACCCCGTAACCCACAAATACCATCTCGCTGTTGCTCAGGTTAACATCATCCATTCCCAGCCTTACCGAGTTAACCATCATTTCATCGTAATATCTGAATGAAAGGTCCGCTCCGTTGCCGGTTATTCTGAGGTCTGAAATATTTGAGGGGGTTATTTCAACCAGCGGCACAGTTTGCCTGTAGCTTCCGTTTACAGCAGGCTCCAGACCGATTCTCCTGAAATGTGATTCAATATATTCCACTGTTTTACGTCCTCCGGGAGTTGACGGAGCCCTGCCTTCAAATTCATCTGAGGAAAGTACTTCGATGTATTCTTCCAGTTTTTCGCAGAATGTTTCGATTTCATAAGCGGCAGGACCGCATTTGGACAGCAATGCCATTACAGCGGCAATAAAAACAGAATATTGAATAAAACGTATTGATTTTTTGGTTTTCATGGATATAATATTTGGTTATTATTTGATATTTTTTTTGCTATGTCCAGCAACCCAAAATTATGAAAAATAACGCTTTAACCAAATATATATTTTGAAATCAATTTACAAACCAATACGGTTTACAGATTTAGCAGGCTGCACTGCTAATAAACCTGAAAATGCTTCAATAATGCAACCTGCAACGTAAATCAAGCCTGCCGATGTATAACTCGTTTATTGTTATTTGTTTGTTAAATATATTATTTTTGCTGTGCATATTTTTTATGTTAAATGGGAAAGACCCTTTTTTTTCAATTATAAATACAGAAACCAATAATTATGGAAGAAAAAAGCCAACAAAACAAAGAAAATATGAATAAAAAAGAAACAGCCCAGGACGCAGGTTCTTCAGGGTTACTCAGGTGGATAGAGATTCTGGGAAATAAACTGCCTCATCCTTTCTGGATTTTTGTTTGGATTTGCATTTTTATTGTAATTCTTAGCGGAATTACCTCCTTTCTGGGAGTAAGTGCAACAGACCCTTCAACGGGGAGGGTAGTTGAGGCTCAAAACCTTATTTCAGGTGAAGCTCTGAGACGTTTTGTGCAGGAGATGGTAACGAATTTTGCCCATTTTGCACCTTTCGGTCTTGTACTCGTAATGCTTATGGGGGTGTCCGTTGCAGAACGAAGCGGTTTGCTGGCTGTTGCGATGCGGACAGTTGCTTTTTCTGTACCGAACAAAATTGTCCTTCCTGTAATATTTATAATCGGAGCATGCGGAAATATAGGGTCAGATGCCGGTGTGGTAATTGTACCTCCGATTGCGGCGCTGATTTTTGCGCAAATGGGGCTAAATCCTATTGCCGGACTGATTGCGGGATATGCTGGTGCAACTGCCGGTTTTACGGCAAATTTCTTTATAGCCGGGACCGATGTTCTCCTTGCAGGTATCAGCTCATCAATTACAGAGCAAATGGTTGACGGCATGGAGGTCAGTGCAACTGCCAACTGGTACTTCATGATTGTTTCCACAATTTTACTGGGAGTTGTAGGGGCATTCATAGTATCACGCTTTACTATTCCGCGGTGCAAAAATTTTGATTATACAATATCCTCCGACACCCCAACTGAGAGAGCTACACTTACTGAAGATGAAAAAAGGGGTCTCAAAAAGGCAGGAATAGCACTTTCACTCTATATTATTTTAATTGTCATACTTGTAGTTCCTTCATGGGCTCCGTTGCGGGATCCTGAAACCGGCGGACTGGTACCTTCACCTTTTTTGAGGGGGTTAATACCAATTCTGTTCTTCTTTTTTGCAATTCCGGGATATTTTTTCGGAAAGGCTACGGGTACGATCAAAAAATCCAATGATGTACTGAAATTTATGGAGCATGGTATGAAGGAGCTTTCCGGATACATTGTACTTATGCTTGTAGTAGCCCAGTTTATCAATCTCTTTAACTGGTCTCAGCTGGATACAATACTTGCAATTTCCGGAGCAGAGTTTCTCCAGGCTACAGGTATGGTGGGCCCTGTTATGTTCACCCTTTACATGATAATTGTGGCAGTGATAAACATATTCATGGGAAGCGGTTCCGCCAAATGGGCTATCTTTGCTCCGATATTCATCCCCATGCTTGCACAGCTTGGTTACAGTCCGGCCTTCGTGCAGCTGATGTATCGTGTAGGCGATTCTATAACAAACTGTATTTCTCCAATATATCCCTATTTCCCGTTATTGCTGGGATGGATTCATAAATACAACAAGAATCTGGGAATTGGCACCATTATTTCACTTCTTATACCTTATGCAATTATTTTGTTTATTATGTGGGTGGTATTACTCTTTGTCTGGTACGGCCTCAACTTGCCTATAGGTGTTGGAGAAGGCATATATATACAGTAATAATGGGCTGGACGGGAAAGAGTACAAAAAAATTCCGGGGTACTAATCCCGGAATTTTTTTTAGATGTGTGCTTATATGTCAGACAGCAACTTGTCTATCACCAGATCCGGAAAACAAAACACTGCATCAGTTTTCTTCAGTAATCTGCTTCCCGGCCGGTCTGTATATTTTAACCCAGTCGATATCGAATGATACAGGCAGGCTGTTTTCAGTTGCATCGCCGGCAATACCCGAACTGAAAATTAAATACATAGGTTTATTGAATGCTTTGTTGCGTTCTCTTTTAACAACATTATTGTTGATTTTCCATATTATCTCTTCAGGTGACCATTCCAGTCTGAAAATGTAGTAGTTGCGAGAGAAGTCCACACCTTTGACAGTACTTTCGGTTTTTTTGATCCTGTCCGGCTCTGATTCATCCTGCCAGAGCCCTCCTATATTGACCTGTTTCTTATTGCTTCCTGAAAACCTGAATACATTCAGGTGGGGAACCATTTTGTCAGATACCATCCAAAAAGTGTGGTAAACCGAGGGCGATGCGTTTAATCTGACTTTGGCCTCAAATGCACCGTACTTTTGCCACAGGCTTTCGCCTGTGTTTATCATACCGGAAGTGAAATCAAAATATTTTTCAAAAAAACCGATTGATGGATCCCATGCTTTACCCTTAATTTTTTCCCTTTTGGTATATAGTTTAAGAACCCCGTTTTTAATTTCGAAATTATTGTCAGCAGTAAAATAGTGCTGATCTGCAGCAAGTGAATAACTATCATTCAGAAGGTTTTTCCCCCAGAAATAAGACGTCAGCCATTTCTCCCTGTTCAGTCCGTTCGTAAGAAAATCATCGGAAAAAACAAGCTCCCATCTTCTGATTTCGTCGAAAACTTGTGAATCTTTCAGTTTGAGGTACCATTTTAACTTTCGGGATTTCTTTAATTCAGAGTATTCAAGCAATTGCTGGTATTCAGGTGAATTTTTGAATTTATTGCGGGATTGCATTTGCTTTTTAAGCTCCCTGAACTCGACAGACTGGACAAATTTTTCCAGTTCCATATACTCCTTTATCTTATCAGAATTGTGGAGTTCCCTGTAATATTCATAATCCTTTGAACCTCTAAGTTTGAAGTATTTTTTGTATTTGCTGCTGTTTTTCAGTTTTTTGTATTCTTTTTCCTTATGCAGTGCAGTCGCTTTTTCAATTTCAAATTGTTTCTTATCCTTTTCATATTCTCCTGATGTGATGTATTTTTCAAGTTTTTCATATTCCATTATATCAGGAGAGTCTGCCAAAACCTTGTAATTTGCAAAAGCTTTTGAAGATGCAATGTTATAATAGGCAATTATTTTAGGGTCTTCCTTCAGGTGAAGGTATTCCTCATACTTTTTGTATTCATCAGTTTCTTTGAACTCAGATGATGATAACACTTTTTTTCTGGCATGAAAGTCGCTTGAATTTACGAACATTTCAAGTTCCTTTAACCTTGCCAGTTTTTCACTGTTTTCAGTTTCTTTGAACGCATCGAAGTATTTGGAAGATTTTACTGAAAAGTAATCTTGTATATCAGGCGATTTTTTCAATTTTTTGTATGCCAGGTATTTTTCGTATGCTTCCGTATCTTCGAATTTCATTTTTTTTATGCGGTCAAGCTCACCGGACCTGACATACTTTTCCAGTTCATGAAACTTTTTCACTTCATCCGAACTTTCAATCTTCCGGAAACTTTCAAAAAATGGATTTGATATAAACCTGAAATATCCTGCAACAGGCCTGGATTTTTTCATCTCCCTGTAAGCCATGAGTTTATCATAGGCTTCTGTGTCGCTGAACTTGCGGCTGTTGATTATTTTTCTCTTTTCCTTGAATTCCGGAGAGTTTACAATTTCATCCAGTTCAAAAAACCTCGCGGGTTCACCGGTTTTTTCGTATTCAAGTATTTTACCGTACTCTTTTCTTAATCTGGATTCCCGTTCTTCGACCTTTGAAGCATCCGTGATCAGGCCGGTTTTTGCTTTAAGATTGAACTTGAGCTCTAACATAGAATTTTGCTTTGATTTAATCCCTCTTAATAATTAAGCTGTCTAAAGTTAAAAAAATATATATACTCAAAGCTTCATTAACCGGAAGCTCTTTGATATATAACAATTAAACCAAAAGCTGGCTTAGTATCTGAATCAAGTTATTGGCAATGCCCAGCTTCCGGAAACGTTAACTTTTTTGTTTTACGGGAACCGGCATTTATTTGTTTCGTTATTGAACGGGTTTAAGATGATTTAAACTTATTATTTCACCAGCTTTGAAACATTCCAGTTTGTTTTAAGTATATATAGGTTATAATTCTGATTATGGATTGTTATAAAGATTTGGAAGCGTACCATTTTCTTGACAAAACTGAAACAGCCATGCTTGGCTGCATGGGGGAGTACTATCCGGTTTATATATCTGTGTCCAAAGGGCAGGACACTATTTCAGTTCTAAGTCGCATTGGGCATTATCTCAGGCCGTACAGCAGTGATGCAGAGCTGCTTGTAGATAAAGACCCTTATTCTTCAAAGCTGCTTTTGGAGGGATTTTTATCGGAAAGCCTGATGAAAAAATCTAAAAGCAACAATCTTTTTCCACTTACATCATTGCTGGAACAGGAACTGGAAATAGTAAAGAAAACAGCAATGATTGAAACACGTTCAACGGAAAAACTTTATGACAACAGTTTTGCCAGGACTTATGCAAGATACAGTTCAGATATAGCAGAAAGACTTGACAGGATTATTAAAGATGCCTTTTACAATAAGCTTGAGCAAATATTTGAAAGCTATGTCAATTCTCAAAATGATCAGAGAGCATATAAGACAGCAAATTATTTTTTGCATTATATAAACTGGAACAACACTTTTAAAGATATTTATGAGAGGAGTTATGAGATAATGCCCGGGGATATCAAGCATATAGAAAAATATTTTTCAACTGAACTTTACACCGCAGTGAGGGCATATCTGGCATTGCTCCCCAGTTTAAACATTCTCAGGCAGAAATTTTCATCGAGAAATGAAGGGAAAATTACAGCACTTGCCTATATAGACTGGCTTAGTAATATACGCGAGCTTGTTCATGATATATTCTTTGAGTATTTCGGTGACAGGCTGGCTGATGAGTACCTCAAATGCCTTGACGGGCTTCTTGAAAATGATTCGGTTAAAAAGGCTGTATAAAACCGGAGCCTGCTCTTCTGGAGCAATTTTCTATAATGGTGTTTCAAGGCATTTTCTTATTGTGTTCAGGAATACATCACTGTTTATTGGTTTAGTTATGTACCCGTCACATCCTGCCTTTATGAATCGCTCCTCTTCACCTGGCATGGCATAAGCGGTTTGCATTATTACAGGCAGAGAAGTTTTTAGCTTCTTTATTTCAACCAGTGCTTCATAACCGTTGATACCCGGCATGTTGATATCCAGAAGAACCAGATCGATATTATTTTTTCTGCGGCACATTTCAATTGTTTCTTCACCATCTCTCGCCCACAATACTGTTGCATCTGTTTTCTTGAGCAGGGCTTCTATAAGGCGGTAGTTAGCTTCTATATCTTCTGCGACCAGTATTGTTTTTTCTTTAAAGGACAATTCTTTCCCTTTGCTGATTTGCACAACCTTGCCGGCAGGTTTTTTTGTTGCTGCACGCTGGTAGGGGAGTGTAAAGTAAAAAATTGTCCCTTCACCGGGTATTGAATTAACCCATATTTCTCCTCCAAGTATCTCAACCAGGCTTTTTGAAATTGTAAGTCCAAGACCTGCCCCCCCGTAATTTCTCGTTGTCGAATCCTCTGCCTGCCTGAATCGGTTAAAGATAATTTCAGTTTTATCCTTTGATATTCCTATACCGGTATCTTTTACATAAAACTTCAGTTTTCCGGAGTCTGAAAGTTCGTAACCATAATCAACCGATCCTTTATCGGTGAATTTGCAGGAGTTCCCGATAAGGTTGAAAAGTATCTGTCTCAGGCGATGGGGGTCAGTTATTATTGTTGCCCTCGTGTTATCAAGGCCTTTGTGAGCCGATAATCTGATACGTTTACCCTCCTGTTTTTCTATCTGGGATTTGAAAGTATTCAGTATTTCATCAAGAAGCTGGTTTAACTGACATTCGCTTTTGTTTATACTTATTTGTCCGGCTTCAATTTTTGAAATATCTATAATGTCCTCAATAAGTTTAAGAAGCGTCTGACTGTTTTCGTTAATTATGCCTGTGAAAGATTTGCGCTCTTCCAGCGATATCCCGGTATCGACAAGTAATCTTGAAAGTCCCACGATAGCATTCATGGGAGTTCTGATTTCATGAGACATATTGGCAAGAAAAGTGGTTTTCAGCCTGTCACTTTCTTCCGCTTTCTCTTTTGCCTTTTTTATTTGTTCTTCAGCCTCTTTACTTTTTGTGATATCATCCTTGATTGCCACAAAATGAGTGATTTTCCCCTTATTGTTTATAATTGCCGATATAGCAACTTTTTCCCAGAAAAGTGTACCATCCTTTTTTCTGTTCAGTATTTCCCCCTGCCAGTCTTTTCCGCTTTTAATTGTTTTCCACATTTTCATGAAGAATTCACCCTTATGTTTTCCCGAGTTGACAATGTTCATATTTTTCCCCATTACTTCCGCAAAGCTGTAACCTGTAATGTGGGTGAAGGCCGGGTTAACAAATTCTATATTGCCCTCAGGATCAGTTATTACGACGCAAACAGGTGAATACCTTATTGCACGTGACAGGATCCTCAGCTTATATTCAGCCTCTTTACGTTTTGTAATATCAATGTATATTCCACCGATGCGTGAGGTGCCATGAATCTCTTTCATTGCGAATTTATGGACCATGTAGATCCGTTCCCTTCCATTTTTATCAGGCAGGATCTTTTCAACTACTATATTTTCACCTGAAAGCACTTTTTTATCCTCATCTCTTTCAAGCCGGGCAATTTTACCAGGGAATAATTCATGGGGTGTATTTTCAGTACAGTTTTTCCTGCAAAATACTTCATCCATGTACCTGTTATGGTAAAAGGGACGGCTTTGAGAATCCTTTATAAATACACCCAGGGGAAGATTGTAAATGAAATTTTTAAGCTCTTTTTCACTTTTTATAATTGCATCTTCAGTTTTTTTCCTTTCTGAAATATCCCTGAAATCCTCTACCATACCCTTCAGGTTCCCTTTTTCATCGTATAAAGGGATGCATGTTTGAATCCCTGCAATCTCTTTTCCTGTTTTATCAGGTTTTACAATTTCGCTCTCAATATTTTTTTCTCCTTTCATTATTCTGGTCAGTGGACAGGAATCTTTATGGCATCTGGATTCAGGCCAGTAATCGTAGCATTTTTTGCCTTCAGTTTTTTCGGGGTTTAGCTTGAAGTTTTTTGCGTATGAATTATTGATACGGATGATCTGAAAATCTTTGTTAATTACTCTGATTGCAGTTGCAGTGGAATTGAAAATATTGTGAACTTCGAGGGCAGATTCTGTTATCTTTTCATTTTTTTCTTCCAGCCTGTCAAACAGATTTTTGTAACTTTTACTGAAACCTGAAACGGTTCTTCCGGCAAATACTTTTGCAGCAATATATGTGGCTGCAACCAGAAAAAACAAGGAAAAAATGCCGGCAAGAACAGCACGGTTGTATCCTTTAAATATATGAGTGGTATCATGGGCTAACAGTAGTCCACCCAGAGGAATTTCATCAGACCAGTAAATAATCCCTGCATCTTCGATAATATAATGTTTTTGATCAAAGCGTACAGAAAACCGGTCTGTTTGCCTGTCATTATCATAAAATTCCAAAAACAGCCCTTCATTTTCAAAAATTTTCAGGCAAAATTGTTCAAAATCAAAACTTTTCCCGGGCAGTATATTGTTGACAAGGGGGAAGAGAGTCTTGGGGAAATAGAGTGCTGCCGAAACATTTATACCTTTTTGAAAATATTCAATCAACTCTTTGTCGCGCAATCCAAATTCTACTAGACCGGAAAATGATCCGTTGTGAAAAACGGGAGATACTATTTTAAAATACAGGTCATTATCAACAATTTTGTGCCCTTTAAAAGGAGACTCTTTCTCTGTTACCTTTCTAACAAGCGAATGGCGTGGGGAAACAAACAGTTCTTCTTTGTAATTGCTTGATAAGAAAAGTGTTTGATCCGGAAAGTAGAAATTTAAAAAATAACTGAAATTATATTTTTCCCCGAGTCTGTTTTGAAATGATTCAACCTCCGCGGTAAGCAGTTCATATTCCCTTTTGTGCAGCAACTCTGATACTCTCTGATTTTCGGCTAAACTGGCGGATATTTCTTTAATTTCACCGGCCAGTTTTAAAGCCCTGTTTGACAATTCCGATCTGTTTTTAAAAACAATTTCATTTTCAGAAGTTTTTTTAAGAAGTAGCTGATTCCTGTAAAAACCGTATGAAGCAGCAATGAGTAATATGCCGACCAAAGTCAGTGAAAATATAATTATACGGAACCTGAACCTTTTGTTTATGTCTCTTTGTGGAAGCATCTTCTCGTCCGAAATATTTTGTTAAGAAAATGAAAATTTTGGAAGGAAAGAAACAATTTACAAAAAAAATCCCTCCTTCAGGTTTTTGAATGGAGGGACTATGAGAGTTTGAATATCTTTTTTATTACCGGGAGCTATATCCGGCTTCACGTCTTTTAGCTTCTTCGAGCCATTCCGGAAGTGTTTCCTGCAGGAATTCTTCCTTTTCAGCAACTATTTGATCCATATCAAGTCCCAGATACGCCTGTGCTTTTTCTTTTGTTGATATGTCGGGCATTTCAACAGGCTGTGGTACGTTATAACGTGAAAATATTCTGGCAAGCAAAACTCTTCCTTCCTGAGCCTTTTGTATTGATGTGCCAAGAACCCGCAGAGCTTCAGCCGGTGAATGGAATCCCATGCTGTTGGCAGCTGCAACCCAGTCCCACCTCCATTGAGAATGGCGAATGAGCTGAAGAACAGGCTCCATTTCTTCTTCAGTTGCTCCGGCATCCCATGCGGTTTTAGCTTCTATGTGAAGCCTTGCAAGGTTTTTTTCAGCTATTCTTCTCATTTCGCTTATTTTGTTCTGCCTGTCATATACTATCTGGCGCAGTTTTTCTTCGCCCTCCCTGTGACAAACCTGGCATGAACCTTCAATATTTTGAAGCGGACTTGTAAGGTGGTGGTTAGTGAATTTAAGTCCGCCTTCCCTTTTATAGGGCATATGGCAATCTGCACATGAGACACCTCTTTCGGCATGTATCCCTGTTTTGTAGAGCTCATAGTCAGGGTGCTGGGTTTTAAGCATGGGTGCACGGCTCAGAGCATGAGTCCAGTCTGCAAACTCAAGGTTGTCAAAATAGGTTTCCATTTCATCTGCCTTGAATCCTTCGTCCCAGGGGAATATCAAATAGTTGTTTTCCCCGAAATAGTATTCAACATGGCATTGAGCACAAACAAGTGAACGCATCTCCTGGTGTGTTGCTTTGTTAATATCGACTCCGCGGCGTTCGAAAGCTTCGATTAGTGCCGGTCTGGTAATTCGAAGGTTCATTGTTTCAGGATCGTGGCAGTCCTGGCATCCAATTGGATTTATTATCTGGCTCCCCATCTCGCTCCATGTGGAGCTGTAAAACTCCCCAACACCAATTTCAGCCATTACCCTGGGAACATCGGTGCTTTTGCAAGTCCAGCAGGTAGCGGGCTGTGGCTGAACTGTCCGGAGTGTGTTGTGTACATCGGTAACCGAGTAGTAATGTCCCCTTCCCTGGTTATAATCACGCGCGAATGCATACCCTGCCCATAGAATTACCAGTTCGGGATATTTTTCCAGGTAATCTATCATTACCGAGCCGTAGTATTTGCTTTCAAATGTGGTGTCAAGGGTTTGCAGGTAAGATTCAAACTGCCTCGGGAAATTTTGTCCCCATACTTCATTCCTCGGCTCCCATTCTGATATGGGTTCAACCATTTGAAAGTAGAGCTGGGCTTCGGTTCTCCTTTCCACAATGGAAGCTGCAAACAAACCCAAAAGAAAAACTACTGCAACGGTTCCAAAAAACAATACCCAGCTTAGCCAGGGTTTTTTTTCCGTTAGTTCTCGGATGCTTTTCATTTCAGGGAGTTTTTAAGTTATATATTCAATTTTTTTCTTTTATTCAGTTATTATCATCATCTCTTAAACGTTCAAACCATTTTGGGGTCAGCGACGGAAGTCTTGGAACAAGTGAAAATGGTGCTGAAGAGAGGCTCCTTACAGTTCCGTGAGGAACTTCCCTGTGGCAGTCCCAGCACCGGTGCCCGTCGCCTTTGGCATGACCGGTTCCTGTAACTTCAACAATACGGGTTGTTTCAACCAGATCAATATGGCATCTGATGCAGTTTTCCTGAACAACGTTAATACCCGAGGGCTTAATTTCGATTACCTGGGGTTCAGTCCTTGCAGTAAAAATTGTGGCATGACGCATGCCGTCCTTGGCTTTGAAATAGTATTTTCTTACGAAATTGTCATGCGGGACATGGCAATCGGCACAGTTTGCGGCTTCCCGGTGACTGCTTTTTGACCAGGAAGCATACTGCGGATACATTACATGACAGTTTATGCAGGTTTCAGGATTATCAGATATATATGACTGAACTTCGGATGCGTGTACAATCAGGATAAGGATTCCGGTAAAAACTCCAAGCAACACAACTACAGCCGGTTGCCATTTTGGAGGTGGTGCCAGAAATTTGATGATCCGCTTCATGGGTAAATATTTAAATTAACTCTTAGACCTGATGCATCTTACCTTAAAAGTTTACAACCATAATTATGGCTAATATGTACCCGAAAACCGATTTACTTTCAAATGTACATAAATTTTTTTAATCCGAAAGTACAACACAGGCAAGAAAAAAATTATCATAAAAGGATCAAACCTGGCTACTCCTCTTTTATCATTGTAAGCACCATTTTGAACTTTTCGGATGCTTTCAATGCGTGCGGTATGTTTGCAGGCATTATTATGGTTTCGCCCTCCTCCAGATTATAACTCTTTTTATCGATTGTAACCAAAGCTTTGCCTTCGGTAATCTGCACCATTGCATCAAAGGGGGCAGTATGCTCGCTGAGTCCTTCACCTTTGTCAAATGCGAAAAGTGAAATATTCCCGGTTTTTCTCTTAAGAACATTTTTACTTACAATGCCACCTTCAGCATAGCCAATCTCATTGTTGAACCTGAATTTTTCAGATTTCTTGAATTCTTTATGATGTGTCATTTTTTTTATTTAATTAAAAAAATTCCGTTACCCTGAAAGGGCAACGGAATTTTCAACCCAATTTAACTGAGAAACATTTTTATATCATCTTCCACATTGGCAATTCCTCCGATGCCGAATTTTTCAACCAGAACATTTGCTACGTTTGGCGAAAGGAATGCAGGCAGAGTTGGGCCAAGATGAATATTTTTCACTCCAAGTGAAAGAAGAGCCAGCAATACTATGACAGCCTTTTGCTCATACCATGCTATGTTGTATGCAATGGGCAGTTCATTTATATCGTTAAGCTCAAAAACTTCCTTGAGTTTCATAGCAATTACTGCCAGAGAATATGAATCGTTGCACTGCCCCGCATCCAGAACCCTTGGTATGCCACCAATATCGCCAAGAGGTAGTTTGTTATAGCGGTATTTAGCACAACCTGCTGTCAGAACTACAGTATCTTCGGGCAGTTTATCAGCAAATTCGGTATAGTATTCACGACTTTTCATCCTGCCGTCGCATCCGGCCATTACGAAAAATTTCCTTATAGCACCCGACTTAACTGCTTCAACAACTTTATCGGCCAGCGCAAAAACCTGTGCATGGGCAAAACCACCTACTATTTCGCCGTTTTCTATTTCAACCGGAGGTTTGCATTTTTTTGCATGTTCGATTATCCCGGAAAAGTCTTTTTCTCCACCTTCTTTTCTTGGGGGTATATGGGGGAATCCGTCGAACCCTGCTGCACCTGTAGTGTAAACCTTATCCTTGTAGGTTGCGTTTTTTGGCGGAGGCACAATGCAGTTTGTTGTGAAAAGGATGGGGCCGTTGAATGTTTCAAACTCTTCTTTCTGTTTCCACCATGAGTGTCCATAATTACCTGCAAAATGGCTGTATTTCTTGAAAGCAGGGTAATAATGGGCAGGCAGCATTTCACTGTGAGTGTACACATCAACACCTGTTCCTTCCGTCTGCTTAAGCAGTTCTTCCATATCCTTCAGGTCGTGGCCGCTGATAAGTATCCCCGGGTTGTTGCGGACTCCAATATTTACCCTGGTGAGTTCAGGATTGCCGTAAGCTGAAGTGTTTGCCTTATCCAGAAGAGACATTGCCTTTACTCCATAACTTCCGGTTTCCAAAACAAGATTTGTCAGTTCTTCTGCGTTCAGGTCGTCATTTGTAAGCGCGACAAGTGTTTCCTGAACAAATTTGTGTATTGATGTGTCATTTTGTCCGAGATTCATAGCATGCTCTGTATAGGCAGCCATTCCTTTCAGTCCGTAGGTTATTAGCTCTCGCAGGGAGCGTATATCTTCATTTTCGGTTGACAAAACGCCTGTTGATTTGGCCTTTTCATCGTATTCATCAATTGAAGAAGGCTCCCATGTGGCCGAATCATGAAGCCTGACTGCATCTGAATCTCCGGAACCGGTGCTTTCGACTTTTTCCCTAAGCTTGTTACGTATTTCAAGCCCTTTGCCTATAAGGTCAATAAAAGCATTCCTGTCAAAATTGGTGTTGGTGACAGTTGTAAAAAGTCCGTTGATCACAAATTTGTCAACTTCAGGATCTTCCAGGCCTTTTTTTACAGCTTGCCTGTTGTAGAAAGAGATACCCTTGATTACAAACAGGAGCAGGTCCTGTAGATTTGCAACGTCTCCGGTTTTACCGCAAACTCCCTTCACAGTGCAACCTGTTCCTTTAGCTGCTTCCTGGCACTGATAACAAAACATACTCATAGTAATAATTTTTATTAGTGGTTATTAATAATTACCTGCAAGTACAGGCATGAATAAAGTAAAATAGTAACTTAATGCCTAAATATATATAAAAAAATAGTTCTTTCAACAATATTACTGAAAAATTCAATGGTTATGAAATATACCGGACTTAAAATGATTTTTGGTTAATGATTGTATTTTCATACGCATATTATTCTGTTAATTCTCATTATTCCGGAGATACTTAATAACCCGTTTTTTGATCTTTGCCGCTTTCATTATCCTGTTTTCTTTTTAGGTCAATCTGTTTTTCATCTGCTTTAAGGCCTATAACATTTATTGAAAGTTGCAGAAAAGTTGCAACACCAGCAACAGCCATTAAAGTAACAAACAAATCACCGTAAGGTACCAGATAATAGATTGAGGTGTTAAAAAGTGCAAGCCATACACCTGCACACCAGGGGCATGTAACTATTGCTTTCAGTGAATCACCAAAACCCTTTCCTTCCATTTTGCGTATCAGGTCGCGTATAAGCTTGAACACCCTGTCGTACACCAGCATACGGGTCACCCTGTAGGTGGCAAGAATTATAATGAAAAGCTCAAAAGCTGATATTTCCCGGAAATCGACTTCCGCACCTTCAAAAAGTTTCCCGGCAATAATTACCAGTAAAACAAATACAAGAGTGGAAACCATATTCCACCATTTTTCTGCATTAGTAGGTTTTGGAAGTTTCATATTACCTGATTTTTAAGATCCCGGGATAACAGGGTCAATTTCTGATTGTAAAAATAGTTTATCATACAATTTTACAAAAAATAAACAGGTTTGTTCAAAAAACGAAAAAATACTAAACCCATTCCTCACTCAGAATATTTCCCTTAATACCCAGTGTGATCTGTTTTAACGGCACTTTTCGTGCAGCTTCTTTGACTGCCGATCTGGCCATTTGAAGAAGTCCGCTGCAGCATGGGACTTCCATTATCATAACAGTAAGGGTATTAATTTTTGCCCTGTCAATCAGATCAGCAATCTTATTGAAATAGATCTCCTGATTTCTGTCTAGTTTCGGACAAGCTATTGCTAGAGTCCTGTTTTTAAGATGTGCGGAATGGAAATTTCCGGATGCAAAAGCAGTGCAGTCGGCAGCCAGTAACAGATCGCTTCCCCGGAAATGTGATGCATCAGGATTGATCAGGTGAAGCTGAACAGGCCATTGCCTTAATTGTGAAGGTGAATGGCTGTCATTATCAACTGCCGGCTGATTATTATCCTTACCGAAAGAGAAGGAACGTGCTCCCGGGCATCCCTTTGGTGCAGGGGTTTCACCGGACTGCATTTCACTTGCGGAAACACTTTTACCACTTTCCTTTGCATTCTGAGTACTTCCAATTTTTGCCAGAACCTCTTCAACAGGGAAGTTTATTTTATCCTTGTTTTTTGTAAGATAGCCGGCAGCCTGACTGAGATAATCAGCCTCGTTATGGTCTTTCAGATGCAGTAAATGAGCTGTTACAACATTTTTGCCTTTTGGGACCATTTCTTTTATGACTTTTATTTCATCATAAGGCTCGGCTTCCCTTACCTCGATTTCCAGTGCATCTTCGGGGCAATGCCCTATACAGGCGCCGAGTCCGTCACACATCAGTTCGCTTACCAGCCTGGCTTTACCGTCAATTATCTGCAAAGCGCCTTCATGGCAGTTTGGAATGCAAAGTCCGCAACCATTGCATTTTTCTTCATCAATTTTTATTATTTCCCTTTCCATCTGTATAAATTATGTTTGGTAAATTATATGCGCTTCATGCATAACACATATGATGTAAAATTCATCTCTTTTGTGAAGAGATTGAAAATATCGTCATGGACGATTCATTCGTATTAATGAGTTTAATTTTGTCAAAGCACTTAAAAGAGTAATTAGGTACGCAAATATATAAATAAATACGGAAACAACCAAGAACCAATTATGTTTTTAATCTGATTGCAGGAAGTTAATAATCTTTTATTCCAGAACAGAGGTCTCGCCCGGCAGACAAAAATCAATACCAAATGGTTTTTCCGACCTGATTGCGGGGGGTTAATGATTTCTATTTGAGGTGGTACGTTTAGCCCTCAGACAAAAATAAAGGGGTATAAAAAATTTAAATCGAATCTTTTTATTAAAGTGCGGATATCTCAGATGTAAAGATCAAGTGTCTGGGTTTCAAGATGAGTTTTGAATTCTTCAGTCATTTTGTTTGTAACGTTGTTCATAATGCACTTGTCAAAAGGGCAGATCGGCTTGTCTAAAGGGCAGGTTGATATCTCAATATCACCTTCAATTGATTCATAAATTTGCAGAAAAGAAATATCACCCGGAATTTTTTTCAGCGTGAAACCGCCATTCGGGCCACGCTGTGAGTTAAGATAGTTGCTTTTGGCAAGCCTTTGCATGATCTTGGCAACATGGTGTCTTGAAGCACCTGTTTCTTCTGCAATGTGATGAACGCTCACGGGTTGATCAGACCTTGCGACCAGTATCATACCGTGCAGGGCTATAGAAGCCGCTTCCGAAATTGCAATAATCTTCGACATTTAAGATAAGAAAGTATTTAATTACCAGAATAACATTTTGACAAATATACATAAAAATTTAACCTAAATAACACACAGGCAGGTTGAAAAAAATTTATTTCCAGGGAATACTGCTCCGGCTGCAAACAGATATTTCGATATTCTTTTCAAAATATCTGTTTTTACAGAATAAATACACGCATTTTTTTATAAAGGGCTATAATGATGATAGCCTGGTAAGGAACATTTCAAATGTTTCCTTTATCTCTTCAGACAACTCTTCCTGATCAAAGTTTCCAGCCATTCTTGCCAGCTCATTCATCAACTGCAGGGCAGTTGTTTTTTCCTGATCCACAAGATTACGGTGCCTGCCTCCAAACCTGAAATAGTAATTCAACTCGTCCTTCAGCTCCTTGTAATAATCGGTTATTATTTCATTTGCCCTGGCGGGTTCCTCGGCCATGTAATATGATTCTGCCAGACCCAGCATCATAAAGTCATTTGGAACCCTGCTTGACGGCATCAACTCCATTGCACGGTCGAGTACAACAAGTGCCGAGTCCCTCCTGTTCTCCTCCAGCAGGGTGTTCGCAAGCCTTGAAAACTTCTGGCGCAGTCTCAGCACCCTGATAGTCCTGATATTATAATGGCAGAGATGTACATCGGGTTCGTTCATTCTTCCCCAGTCAAACTTGTTTATGAAATTGTCGTACATTACTTCGGAATTGACCCTTCCGTATTCAAAATCATTTCCTTCAGTCCTGACTGGTACCAGGCGGTAGGCAAAACCCTCCAGCTGAAAGTATTCCTCAAGTCCCAGAGCATCTTCCGTACCTCCTGTTACGAAATATATTGGCCTTTCCCAGTTATTGTGAGCCAGCAGGTCAAGCAATATCATATGGTTCTTCTGCAGAAAATTTTTGTCAACTGACCATTCAATTGCCGGCACTACCTCATCAGCCAGCTCAGGAGAGACAGTTCCGTTTTCAATAACCTTGTCCCTGTCAACCGGTATCCTGAACTTGTTTGTGGGCACATAGTCAACCTCCCGGCCGTCCCTAAGCCTCACCTTGCTCCTGGAACTTTCATCTGCAATGAAATTAACAACCTGCCTCAAGTCCACATAGTCATCAAACCTGTCAAGTATAAATAAAAGATTGTTTGTTCCTTCAACGTACTTTTTCCTTGGAAGAGTCAGTGGCAGGGGAGGCGATTCGTTCATTTTCAGTTTCATCTGGTCTATATACCAATGTGTGTTCAGCAGCATCAGGTTGGCAACCCTTACGTCTGTCCTGTGCCCTTCCACTTCCTGTGCATACCATAACGGGAAAGTATCATTGTCACCGTGAGTGAAGATAATTGCATCAGGCTCGCATGTACTCAGGTAATTAAATGCAAAATCCCTTGCTGTAAAACGACCGGAGCGGTCATGGTCATTCCAGTTTTGCGAGGCCATAAGCAGAGGTACTGCAAAAAGTGTAATAAGTGTTGTGGAAATTGCAGCTATCTTTAAAGGGACTTTCTTTCTCATCCACTCAATCAGGGAAAGTGTTCCAAGGCCAATCCAGATTGAAAAGGCGAAAAAAGAACCTACATAGGAATAATCCCTTTCCCTTGGTTGAATCGGTGTTTGGTTTAGGTAAACAACAATTGCCAGTCCGGTAAAAACAAAAAGCAGTAAAACTGCAGTAAAATCCTTGGGATTCCTGTTAAGATGGAAGAAAAACCCAAAAAGCCCCAGCAATAATGGCAAACCAAAATAAATATTCCGCGAAGGATGATTGGCAATGCTGTCAGGCAGATTCGTCTGTGGACCCAGTCGCATTTCATCGATAATTCTTATGCCACTGAGCCAGTTTCCTTTAAGTATTTCTCCGTGCCCCTGCATGTCATTTTGCCTTCCAACGAAATTCCACATAAAATAACGTCCGTACATATGCCATACCTGGTAACGCAGGAAAAAACGGATATTTTCCACAAATGTGGGACGGGTTAGCACCTCAGTTTCTCCATCAACCGTAACCCTTATCCTTCTGCCTCTTATATTGCCCCAGTTTTCGTACTCCCTGATATGAGAAGGGCTGTTGCTGTACATTCTGGGGAAAAATCCTATAAAATCGGGGTGGTATACGGGTTCACTCTTGTAATTGGCAATTTCATAGCGCCCGTCTTCCCTGATATAAATAGGCCTGCCTTCTTCAACATCGATCTGCGGTGCACTGTAAAACTCCCCCCTGAAAAGGGGCCTCTGACCGTATTGTTCACGGTTCAGATAGGAAATGAGGGAGAAGACGTTATCCGGACTGTTCTGGTCCATCGGGGGATCTGCAGATGACCTTATTATGGTGAGTGCATATGATGAGTAGCCGATCAGCACCATTGTCAGACCAAGTATAATGGTGTTTAATATGGGTTTCTTTTTTTTGTGTGTGTAATAAAGCGCCCAGACAATCAGGGCAGTCAGTGCGGCTACAAAAAACAATACTCCGCTGTTAAAAGGTAATCCGAATGAATTGACAAAAAGTAATTCAAACTTGCTGGCAATTTCTATTACACCAGGAATTATAATCCATATAAAACTGCCAAGTAGTAAAACTGAAACAAGTGAAGAATAGATTATACCTTTCCTTGTTGCAGGGTATTTCCTCAAATAGTAAACAAAAACTATCGCCGGAATTGCAAGCAGATTCAGAAGGTGCACGCCTATTGACAACCCCATCAAATAGGCGATAAGAATAAGCCACCTGTGGGAATGCTTGTGGTTTGCAACATATTCCCATTTAAGAATGCACCAGAAAACAAAAGCAGTGAAAAAAGCAGATGTTGCATAAGCCTCTGCTTCAACTGCAACAAACCAGAATGAAGTGGAAAAGCAGAGTGCCAGTGCGCCGACCAGACCGCTTCCAAGTATGGAAAGAACTTTTCCGGAAGATATTTCATTATTTTCCCCTATAACGATTTTCCTTGCAAAATGGGTAATTATCCAGAAAAGGAGCATAACGGTAAATGATGCTGCAAGAGCAGACATCCCGTTCATGAACAATGCGGCAGATGATCCCGAGGGTGCAAAAAGAGTGAAAAATCTCCCCAAAAGCATGAAGAATGGAGCACCCGGAGGATGCGGAATCTCGAGCTTGTATGAAGCTGTTATCCTTTCGCTGCAGTCCCACCAGCTTGCAGTTGGTTCAAGGGTGAGGAAAAAAACTATTACTGCAACCAGAAAAACGAACCATCCGGTCAATGTGTTCAGTTTTTCATAAAATTTCAAACTGATCTTTTCCATCGTGTAATCCTTCACTTTTGTTTGGAACTCAAAAATAACCAATTTATAAAAGCCGTGAAATGTCAAATGCAATATTTTAAATTTTTTTAACCATCCTGTGTTATGCAGCAATGGCTTTGCAAAGCTTTAAGACTGAAAAATAACTGATTTGAGGGGTTGGGTTTATAATATTTGTGATTTGAGGTGAATTTTTCTTAATTGATATGCAATCATTTTGCTGAAACCTCCCCTGTTCTTAAACGTAAAAAAAACAAACTGATAAGGCGTGGCAAGAAACCTTTTTTTATTTACAGTTGCGGTTTTTTTAACCGGGTGTGCTTTGTTGCAGGAAGGAACAAAAGATATTCCCGAACAGGATATTTTTTATATAAAGGGCCATATAAGAGGCTTTAAGGGAACTCATGTTTATTTGCACAGGTTACATTTTGAGGGAGAAGTGTTGGTTGATTCAGTAATTGCTCAGGAAGAAGGCTATTTTCAGTTTATTCTTGAAAAAACAGATAAAACCGGGATGTACCGCATTGTTGCCGGAGCGAACAGAGAGCAAGGATCAGAAAACCTTTATTATCACGACATTAACATAATCTTCAATTATGAGGATGTGGTTATTGATACAGATATAACCGATCCTGACGCAAAGGTTGAGATAGTTTCTTCCAGGGAGAATTCCGCCTATTACAGTTTCAATCGTAAAATGGCAGAATTTGAAAAAAAATTATCTGCAATTGACAAAGCCCTTACGCATTATCCCGAAGAAGACAGGTTTTACCGGAGGATGGAAAGGCATTACAACAGGCTTGAAAGAAGTAGGGTTTCATTTCAGGAGGAAATGATAAAAAGGTATGAGGGGACTCTATTTTCTGTTATCGCAAGGTTTGAAATGATGCCGCAGACCTCTGCTGAAACGAGAAACAATGTCCGGTATATCAAGGATAAATTTTTCCGGGAGGATGACTTCAGTGATCCGGTTTTGCTGAACACCTCACTAATACCTGAGAAAATTGACAGGTATATTAATCTGTATATAAAAGACACTGCTGAAAAAGAGGTGGAATATACTGAGCTTAGCGGGGCTGCTGAAAATATTCTTTATTATGCAATGACTCACGAAGATGTCTTTTACAGGGTACTGGAGTATCTTATAAATTATTTTATTAATGCAGGCATGGAAGAGGTATCTGTTCATCTTACCGAAAACTATCTTCATGCTGATATCTGTCTGGAAGAGGGAAGGAGGGTTTTGGCCGGAGAACCGCTTAAAACAGGCATGGCTGCTCCAGGATTCAGATTTGTTTCGCATTCGGGAAAGGAGATCGACATGGAAAGCCTTGAAACAGAATATGTGATAATTTTTTTCTGGGGAAGCTGGTGCCCTTATTGTATGGATATAATCAGGGAGCTTTCAGAAATGCAATCCGGTTTCAGGAAGGATAACCCGGCCTTCATGGAAGTGATTGCCATTGGTATTGAAGAAGATAAGGAAAAGTGGGAGTCTGCAATTGAAGACAAGAGAATATCTGAATGGATAAATTACAGCTCATTCAGTATGTGGGAGTGTCAGCTTTCCCGGAAATACAACATTGAAGGCACGCCCAGCATATATTTGCTGGATGCCAATCGCAAACTGGTTTCCAAATCACACCACACCAGACCAATAAGGCGCTACCTTTCACGCAGGCTTAACTAAAATTTAATTTCCTGTAGTAAAATCCGGAGGCTGAAGAAGATGAAATTCGGTTTTATCCTGATAAGCTTTTACAAAAGCCAAAAGGGTAGCCTCGTCAAACAGGTTGCCAAGAAAACTTATGCTGGTTGGGTTGTTTTCATCATCGAATCCGTTTGGTACAATTACGCAGGGATGCCCTGTAAGGTTGGTAATGAGAAGTTGATTGCCGCCGTAGCTGGGAGTTACAATAACATCAAACTCCTTTATTAGATTGTTAAACTCATAAGAAAGCATTTGCCTGAACCTGTTAGCCTGAATATATTCGACTGCCGGAATAAAACGGGCAGTTCTGAAAATATTTGGCCAGGCGCCCCTGTTTTGCCGTACCAGCATATCATCATCACCGCTTCTCGTGAGATCGTCAAAGGCTGCGGCTGCTTCTGCATTAAGTATTATACGCAGGGCGCTTACCGGTATATCCGTATCGAAACTAACAGGGATAAGTTCGACACCCATCTCCCTTAAAACCTCGAGTGTTTGCAAATCATTATCCTGTCCCCGGTACTCTTCTTCAAAAAAGTCAGCAAAGTAACCGATCTTCATATCTTCTATTGATGCATTTGCATTGAAATAAAAAGGAAAGTCCATTAAAGAGAGGTCTTTTCCGTCGGTTCCATAAATTGCTTCAAATACAAGTGCTGCATCATGGGCTGAACGGCATATAGGTCCCACCTTGTCCATGCTCCAGCTAAGTGCCATTGCCCCGGAGCGGCTTACCCGTCCGTATGTGGGCCTGAGGCCTGTTGTGCCGCATCTTGTTGAAGGGGATACAATAGAACCAAGTGTTTCTGTCCCTATTGAGAAAGCTACCAGTCCTGCGGCCATTGCAGAAGCTGATCCGGCTGATGAGCCGCTGGATCCGATTTCAGGATTCCAGGGACTGCGTGTTGTGTCAGCAAACCACACATCACCCATAGCCAAAGCTCCAAGCGTAAGCTTTCCAAGCAAAACCGCCCCGGCTTCCTCAAGTTTTTCGACAACTGTGGCATTTTCATCAATTACCTGATCCTTGTATGGAGTTGCACCCCATGTTGTGGGGTAGCCCTTAACTGCAAAAAGGTCTTTAATACCATATGGAATACCGTGAAGCGGGCCCCGGTAAATACCTTGAGCCAGCTCACGGTCAGCCCTCTCAGCCTGCTCCATTGCAAGTTCTTCTGTGAGGGTTACCACGCATTTAAGAACTTCATCATGTTTTTTAAGCCTTTCAAGATAGAGGGAAGTCAGATCGACCGATGAAATATGCCCCGACCTGATAAGGGCAGAAAGCTCCGCAACAGTGTAGAAAGCAAGTTCTTCAGTATTTTCAGGCATCTCAACATTTGAAGGAAGCCCGAAGTCAGTTTCTCCTTCATGTGATGGTGGCGAAAAGCCGGGCGGCAAAGGATTAAAGATCAAGGCAGGTGGAATGGAGTTTTCAATAGAATGTTCCCGCATTGACTTGTACATCCGGAGATTGTTTTGCAGTGATTGTTGCATCATCTCCCTTTGTTCCGGCCGGAATTCCAGTCCGGCAAGCTTTTCGGCATGCACAATGTCTGTTACAAGAATATTCTCCTCAACTTCACTTTTGCACGAGAAGATAAATAAAAGAAGAAATACCGGTAAGATAAATTGTATGACCGGTCTTGATAAAAATATGCTTGAATTACTGGCAGGTAAGAGGCTCATTGTTTTATTATGTTTGGTTAATATTGCCCTGATGAATCAGGAAAAAACCGGATAAAAATCATTATATTGTGAAATTAAGTAAAAGCGACAAAAAAACCTTTTTTTCACTTCTTTTTTTCAGTAAATGGATTCAGAAATGGAACATATCTTTTTGTAAGCTGACTGCTTCCCGGGCAAAGTCAGTTTTAACCAAATAAGCAATCCTTATTGAAAATTAAAGCCACAATAAAACAAACAAATTATAACAATGATGGAAAATAGCAAACCAACCTCAGCCGATCAAAAGAAAAAAGGAACCACGGAAGGGAAGGCTCCCAGACAACTGGTAAAGACCCGCATTGTTGACGATGTATTTACCGATGAAGTTGAAATGCTGAAAACAAAATTTGAGATTGACTTCAATGCCTATGTAAATCTGCTTTGGTCTTCTAACCCTGAAATATTCCAGATCCTTAAGGATGCACCCGATTTAGAGTCTGCAAGGAATGCCATGTATAATTATCTTGAAAGATGTGAAAGGAAAGTATTTGAGATTGATAATGAGCTCCATATACTTGAAAAGGCTACTGTAAGAGAATGTGTGAGAACTTTCAGAAGTGTAATAGGCCCTATAAATGAGCGGCGTACGGAGACATCTGCATTGAAGAATCTCTGGCTTCTTGCTACCGGTGATGAGGATATGACAGGAAAAGTATATATAGGGTTTTTGATGGAGTTTATAAATCTGTTCAGGGGGGTTGCAGGTGCTGCCAATATCTATTATGAATCGGAAGGTGCAAAAAAAGGTATACCTGACTTCCTCAAGATGGAAGGGAGAAAAGCATCGGCTCTCCGTACTCAGATACTTGATGAAATGGGTGCGAAAATGAATAAGTATTTCAAAAAATATCCCAGTGGACTTGATCCGGATGTTATTAACTGGCGTGAAGACAATAAAAAAAGGATACTCAGTTATTTCGGGGGAAGTGAAAATGACTGGTACGATTATGAATGGCACCTGAAGCATGTTATAAAGGACGAAAAACCTCTGCTTTCCCTTATAGAACTGACAGGACAGCAAAAGACCGCAATAATAAAAGCTGCCCAAAACAAAATACCTTTTGGAATTACTCCTTATTATCTGGGATTGATGGACAGGGACTTGTCAATTGGTTACGATCATGCTGTTAGAGCCCAGGTTATCCCACCGCCTGATTATGTTGACATGATGGTTGAAAACAGGGATGTAAGGGGAATGCGGTTCGATTTCATGGGAGAGCATGATACATCACCTGTCGAACTAATTACAAGACGTTATGCAGGTATCGCAATTTTAAAACCTTACAACACCTGCAGTCAGATATGCGTATATTGCCAGAGGAACTGGGAAATAGATGAATGTCTTGATCCTAAAGCAATGGCATCTTCCAAAAGTGTTTCAAATGCCTTAAAATGGCTTGATAATCACCGCAGTATAGGCGACATACTCATTACCGGCGGTGATCCCCTTATCATGGATGACAACACTCTTGAAAATATTCTCAGCGAACTGTCAAAAAAAGATCATGTTTACAGAATCAGGCTCGGCACGCGTACACCTGTCGTTCTGCCAATGAGGTGGACTGACAGGCTGCTTGAAATGCTTGAAAAATATAATGTGCCGGGTAAAAGACAGATATCTGTAATTACCCATTTTCAGCATCCCTATGAAATTACCCCCGAAGCAGCTGCAGCAGTGGATAAAATTAAAAAGGCCGGTATAGGTGTATACAACCAGCAGGTATTTACAGTCGAAAACTCCCGCAGATTTGAATCAGCCAAATTACGTGTTGACCTTAGAAAAATCGGAGTTGACCCCTATTATACCTTCAATATGAAAGGCAAGGAGGAAACCCGGCGTTATATGGTCCCCATAGCACGCATACTTCAGGAAAGAAAAGAAGAGGCAAGATTGCTGCCTGGAATTGACCGCACTGATGAACCGGTATTTAATGTTCCCAAACTTGGCAAGAACAACCTCAATGCATGGCAGGACCACAGGGTTGTTATGATACTTCCCGACGGTTCAAGGGTGTATGAATTTCATCCGTGGGAGAAGAATATTAAGCCTGTGCCCCCATATAATTATATTGATGTGCCAATATATTATTATCTTGAGGAGCTGGCGGCAAGAGGCGAGAATATAAGGGATTACCGGACAATCTGGTATTATTATTAATTTTGGGCGCTATGTGATCTTTTCATATACCATGAATTCCATGTCGTGGGGGTTCTTCTCATCAGCCTCGTGAAAGGAGCATCTGACAAGTTTCCATTTTCCCGGATTTATACGCGGGAAAAAAGTGTCGGCAGAAGCGCTGCAGTGGACTTTCGTTACATAGAGTTTGTCCGCCAGTGACAGCGCCTGATTGTAAATTTCACCGCCCCCTGCAATAAAGATTTCGTCAGCCGGCTTTGATTTTTCAATTGCCTCCTTGAGTGACGAAGCTGTCAGGCATCCAGGCACAGTGTAATTTTCTGAACGTGAAATTATTATATTCTTCCTTCCGGGGAGCGGCTTACCAACTGATTCGAAGGTTTTTCTGCCCATCAGAACAGGCTTGCCCATTGTTGTTTTTTTGAAATATTTCAGGTCGGCAGGAAGGTGCCAGAGCAGCCGGTTGTTTTTCCCGATTGCACGGTTGCTGCCCATTGCTACAATAATTGAAATGTTCATATTTAAACGGATATATCCCCTTTAATATGAGGGTAGGGGTCATAGTTAATTAATCTGAAATCATCGAAAGTAAAATCAAAAACAGATTTTTTTTCCGGATTGAGAATTATTTCAGGCAATTTGCGGGGTTTTCTCTTTAGCTGTTCCCTGACCTGGGGAATATGGTTAAGGTAAATATGCGCATCCCCGAAAGTGTGAATAAACTCTCCCGGTTCCAGTCCGGTATCCCTCGCAACCATCATTGTAAGAAGAGAATAGGAAGCAATATTGAACGGAACCCCCAGAAAAATGTCAGCACTTCGCTGGTATAGCTGACAGGAAAGAGTTCCTTCGCATACATAAAACTGAAAAAGTATGTGGCACGGGGGCAAAGCCATTTTATCAAGGTCGCCCACATTCCACGCAGATACGATATGCCGCCTTGAATCGGGGGCAGACCTGATAGACTTAACAACACCGGCTATCTGATCTATTTTACGTCCTCCGGGTGCCGGCCATGACCGCCACTGGTATCCGTAAATATGTCCCAGATCCCCTTCCTCATCAGCCCATGGATCCCATATCCGGACTTTGTTTTCATT
>PUMT01000171.1 GCA_003551495.1 Bacteroidota bacterium | reverse complement strand
CGGCGGGCTGTGTAAAAAGTAATATAAAATATGGTGCTGTTATCTTAGCGGAACTATCCTGAAATCATCTTCAAGGTACTGTGTTTTCGGATTGTAACGATTGAATTTGACCATCATTTTGTAAACAGAAGGTGTCTGAATTTCAAGTCTTTCGAGTATGTCATCAGGAATTGCCCCTCGATTGAAAGGTACACGCTTTACATACTCCTGTATTTCGCCTGCTGTCCTGCCATACTTGTACTCATAAGTGAATGACCCGTCTTCCCTTAATTCTACATTGGGGTTGAGGTGGTTTGGCACTGCAATATAGAATTCGCTGTCAAGATAGTTGTTCCCGAAAAGCAGCTCCCTTTCACCCAGTCTTTCATACAACTGGCTGGCAACTTTAACGGCAGGATTGACAAGCCTTATCTCTTCCTCCATATAGGGGCGGTATATATACTCTCCATCCTCCTGGTAGTTTCTCAGCTTTTCCAGTACATCCACAAATACATCATCAACATAGGGATAATGGGTGCATCCCAGTACTATGGAATTAAGAGGATTGACATCTTCGCTGTTTATTATCTGTTCCATGAGCGATACCACGTGAAATGCCACATAATTCTCAACCGAGTTCAGTTGTATGTTATGCGGATTGCCGGGTTCTCCCTCATACAAAATTGCACCATCTTCCATATCGAAATGGTAGCGGTCCCATATAGACATATCAATTTTCAATACACCCTCCTTTGTTTCTGAAGGCCCCATATAGCCTTCACGCGGAGTTGCAGCCCTCCTGTCAAGGAAGTCACTGTTTTCATCCACTGCTTCAGCTATTCCTATTGCAGCCTGCTGAAAAATGTCTATATCACCGTGCCTGCCAAGCTCCTCCTTTTTTTCCAAAATAGATTCCACGTAGGCGTATGACCTTACAGTACCGTCCGTAGCCATTACAGCAATGCTTCCATCCTCATCCGGTTCCATATAGCTGACTGCAGCAGTGGTTGCTGCATCTATAACACCTTTGACTATAATATCCATACCGGCCTTTTCCAGGAATTCCTCTATCAGATCCTGACCATAAGCTGTAGCTGTGTTACATGCTATTACTATTGCTTTTACGGGACTCTTGTCTGTCATATACTCCGTATCGGCCGGATTGCGGTAATACTTGCGGTCAAGCAGGAACTGTACATTTTTAATTATATGCTCCTGAAGCATCTCGGTATTGTCTTCCAGTGCGTAGCTTCCATAGGGCATATTGGCCATGTCTGCAAGGTAGATGAATGATTCATTTTCAAACACCCTCTCCCCGTCACCGTCAACGAAGTGTTCATATTCAACTATGTCATTCAGTACTGCCAGTCCGCCTGTTCCTGAATCGAATACCCCTATGGGAAGGGGCTTCTTATCTTCGGGGAAATCCGAAAAGTCTATATAAAAAAAGCTTCCGGGGTCGTTAAGTATCGCTTCCTGTATATCCCCGGGCCTTTTGCAGGAGGTACCAAAAATGAATACTGCTGCAATGCCGAGAATAATTGAATTTGTAATGTGTTTTAAAAATATTCTGCTCATTTTTTCCATTTGATGAAGTATTTTAAAATAGGTTTATCTGTTGTTGCAGTATTTCTCTCAGATTATTACTTTCTTTTTATTTCTCCTTACCTGCTTAAACGCCTTGAATTGCTGCTTTTCATGAATTGAGGGAAGAAGTATTGAACCGGATAGAACCTCTTTTTTCTGCTAAATTATACCATTTAACTGTAAAAACAAAAGGCGTATATCCTAAAAAACATTAAATTTGCTGGTATCACAAAGCTTTAGCTGTCATTATAAACAGTTATGGCAGATGGATCTGAGGGGCAGGTTCAAAATAATAGTTCATTTAAAACCAATCTTACCGATGCGCAAAACAGTTCCGTATTTCTGCCTTGTATTGTTTGTTCTTTTCAATTTACAGCATGCACGCTCCGGTGTAACTGACAGTCTCGAATTACAGTCTTTTATGGATGGAGTTATGTCAACATATATGGATGAAAACAATATTGCCGGAGCGGTTGTGTCTGTAGTGCACAATGGTGAAGTAATCATTGAAAAAGGCTATGGATATGCTGATATTGAAAGAAGTATTCCGGTTGATCCGAAATCCACACTTTTCCGGATTGCATCAATATCCAAGTTGTTTACATGGTTGTCTGTTATGAAACTGGCCGAAGATGGCCTGGTTGATCTGGACGAGGATGTTAACAACTATATTGAGGAATTTCAGATACCCCCAAATTTCGCAGAACCGGTAACCCTCAGAAGCCTCATGTCACATTCAGCCGGTTTTGAAGAGAGGCTGTACAGGCTTTTTGTAAGAGACCCTTCACAATTTCAGCCTTTGGGAAAACTTCTTTCCGAACAGCTTCCCGAAAGGGTAAGACCCCCCTTGAAACATGCTTCATACAGTAATCACGGAACCGGGGTTGCACAATATGTGGTGGAGCAGGTAACGGGAATGCCTTTTGAGGATTATGCGGAAAAGCGTATTCTCAATCCGTTTGGTATGAACAATACCACATTCCGCCAGCCCCTCCCTGAAAATCTGGCTGCCGGGCTTTCCAACGGGTATACTTTTAGCAACGGCTCATTCAGGGAAATGTATTTCGAGTATATACCGATGAAGGGAGTTGGAGGTGCATCTGCTACAGCCTCCGATATGGCTCTTTTTATGAATGCTTTGCTCAACGGCACCTGCATGGGGGAGTATTGTTTAATTGACTCAGCAACCTATGCAAAAATGAAGGAACCGGTTTTGATCCACTCGAGGGGGATGAATCCAACTCTGCACGGGTTTTCAGATATGAGCCTTAACAATACAGAAATAATCGGTCATGGAGGCGCAACATTCTGGTTCCATTCGATACTGGCAATTTTTCCGGAGCATGATATTGGACTCTTCGTTTCTTTCAACAGCTCCGGAGGATCAGGTATATCCCGGAAAGTGCTTGAAAGATTTGCCGGGAGATATTTCCCTGATGACAGACCGCTGACCGGCACAATGACACTTGCCGAAGAACGCCTGGAACTGCTTGCCGGCAACTATGTTTCGAACCGGCGCACTCATTCGGACTTTATGAAGATCCGGGCACTTGAGAACATTACAATTATTTCCGTTGATGACGGCAGACTAAGGATGGAAGAACCCGGTGGTAATATTTCCTTATGGCTCCCTGTTGATGAGATTACTTTCCGTAATGAAGAGAGCAATGAGCTTATTGCATTCGGTTTTGAGGAGGATCGTGCCGATTATATGTTCAGGCAGAGATCCCCGTTTATTGTTTATGAAAGGTTAAGCGGACTTAATAGCGTTGGGCTTCACCGGGCTCTCTTTTTTATTATTGTTATCACAATTATTTATATTCTTGCAGGATGGCCGGCACTCTTTTTTGCAAGGCGCCGGTACAGACCCGTTAAAAGGAAACAGGAAAAACTTCCAGTTGACGCTAAACTGGGTGCCTGGCTCTGTTCAGCCTGTTTTGCTGCAGCCTATATCCTTTTAAATACAGCATTCGGTTCGGGCAGGGAAATGATACTGGAAATACCTTCAGCTATGAAGGCCGGACTTATTTTCCCGTTTTTATCCATGCCTTTTTTAGTTTTCATGATATGGAGATACATGGATATATGGAAAATGAGAAGACTCGGCTTTCGGAATAAACTGTTCTATCTTGTTGTAATTATTGTTTTCGGAGTTGCACTTATACAGTTGCACTACTGGAATCTTCTGGGCTGGAAATATTAATATTCGCAGGTGCCGGGGTTTATAACAATCCTTTAATAAAGTATTATGAAAAAAACAATGCCTTTTTCAAAAACAACTGCACTGGTACTGGCGCTCGTTTTATTTCATTTTTTGACGGGCAAAGCTGTCTGTGCGGTTGAGCATATTTCATTGGATACAGCAGGAGATGCAGGATCAAAAAGCGTAAATACTGCTCACATAAAAGATTATAACAAGGGTAACTGTAATGATGCCATACTTTTAAGGGAAGATTTCGACTGGAGCAGGGTGGATACAGTTTTTGAAAGATGGGACAAGCCCGGATCACCCGGATGTGTGGTTGGTGTGATACACAAAGGTGAACTGGTTTACCAGAATGGTTATGGTGAGGCAAACCTTGATCACGGTCTGCCCATTACTCCCGAAACCGTTTTTTATATTGCTTCAATTTCCAAACAGTTTGTTGCAGCTACTGTTGCAATAATGGCTGAAAAAGGGCTGATAGACCTGGATGAAGATATCAGGGAGTATATTCCTGAATTGCCGGATTACGGAACACCTGTACTGGTAAAACATCTTCCCTGGCATACAAGCGGAATAAGGGACTTGTTCCAGGTACTGAATTTTGCTGAATTTAACCTGGCCGATGCCTTTACCATTGAAGACAAGCTGGAAGTGATAACAGCACAAAGTGAACTTAACTTCCCTCCCGGAGAAGAACATCTCTACAGCAATGCAGGTTACACGCTTATGGCCGTACTGGTTGAAAGGGTGACAGGACAAAGCCTGCGCGAGTTTGCCCATGAAAATATTTTTATGCCTCTTGGGATGAATAACAGCCACTTTCATGACGACCACCGTCAGATTGTGAGAAACAGAGCATTAAGTTACCAGATGCGAGGCGACGGGGAGTTTTATGTTAGTTATCGTGGCAATTATCAGGGAGTTGGTGCTGACGGACTTTATACCACAATTGGAGATATGCTTAAATGGGACAGGAATCTATACAATAACCGCCTTGAGCATGCGCCCGGATTAAATGATATTATGCATGAAAGAGGAATTCTTAACAATGGTGACACAATCAATTATGCCTTTGGATTAAGAAAGGGTGACCACAGGGGACTCAAAACGGTAGGGCACAGCGGTTCACTTATGGGATTCAGGTCCAACTACCTGAGGATACCGTGCCAGGAATTTTCTGTGATTGTCTTTTCCAATCTGGGTTCTGTAAATCCGGCATCTTTAACAGCAGAGGTTGCTGATTTATACCTGGAGGAGCTGTTTGCTGAAAAAATGTCAAAGTATGAAGGAGTATATGTAAATCCCGATCATGATACAAAATGCGAAATAAAAATGGAGAATGGAAAACTGATGCTTGTCAGACCTATGTCGCCACGCGGGGAAATGACACATACGGGTAAAGGGAGATTTACAGCCGGGGGGTGGACTTTTCAGTTTTACAGGGATGAAAACGGTAACATTGCAGGATTCAAAGTGGATTCCGGTCGTGCCCGCAATGTTGTATATGAGAGGATATGAATAAAAAACTGAGTGTTAAACAATTTAAACTATCTTAAAAAAAATTATGGAGGGAACTGTTATGTTTACAAGAAACGCTTTTTTAAAAGGGAGTGCAACTGTTTTGTTTTTTTTATTACTGTGTATTTACTTTTCTGATAAGGGTTATAGCAATCATTCCGGCAACGGCAAAATTTTTGGCCGGGAAGCAGTTTCTGCTTCAATAGCCACTGAAGTGAATAAGGGGAATACTCTTCCCGTACGTGAGGATTTCGACTGGAGCAGGGTTGATGAGCTTTTTTCCGAATGGGACAAGCCGGATTCACCCGGGGCAGTGCTTGGGGTGATACACAACGGTGAGTTGATCTATCAGAACGGTTACGGTGAAGCAAATCTCGACCATAATATTCCGATAACTCATGAAACGGTTTTTTATATCGGTTCGGTGTCGAAACAGTTTGCCGCCGCCTGTGTCGCAATAATGGCCGATATAGGAAAAGTCGACCTTGATGATGATATAAGGGAATACATTCCTGAGATGCCCGATTACGGTGAACCGATTCGCGTAAGCCAAATTGTATACCATACCGCCGGGTTACGCGACCTGTACTCGGTATTGAATTTTGCCGAAATAAATGTGGCTAATGTACTTTCGCTTGACGACAAGCTGGAAGCCATATCCAGCCAGAGTGACCTTAACTTCACACCTGGCGGGGAGTACCTTTACAGTAACAGCGGGTATACACTGATTACCGTTCTTGTTGAACGGGTAACCGGCAAGACGCTGCGGGAGTTTTCAGAGGAGTATATTTTTGAGCCGCTGGGGATGCACAACACCCATTTTCATGACGACCGTACTGAGATTGTTAGAAACAGGGCACTCAGCTATCAGCGCCGGGATGGTGAGTTTGTTGTAAGTTACCTGATGAATTTTGAGGGTGTAGGTCCCGGTGGGCTCTACACTACAATAGGCGATATGCTTAAGTGGGACCAGAATTTTTACGAAAACAGACTTGCACATTCACCCAATTTCAACCGTATTATGCATGAGAAGGGAATTCTGAACAATGGAGATACACTTGATTATGCATTCGGGATACGTTTTGGTGACCACAGGGGACTAAAAACGGTGGGGCACGGAGGCTCATTTATGGGTTTCAGGGCTGACTACCTGAGGTTTCCCGAACAGAATTTTTCAGTTGTGATTTTTGCAAATCTCGGATCAATAAATCCGGGAAACATAAGCACCCGGATAGCCGACCTTTACCTGGAGGATATTTTCACAGACAAGATAGACAAGTATCAGGGAACCTACGTGAATCCAGATCACGATACCAAATGCAGGGTTGTAAAAGATAACGGCGAACTCAGGCTTGAACGACCTATATCACCATCCGGCAGGATGACACACAGGGGTGCAGGCATATTTTCGGTAGGCAGCTGGATGCTTGAGTTTTACACCAACGATAACGGAGATATAGCCGGTTTTAAAGTCCATACGGGCAGGGCAAGAAATGTGAGGTATGTAAGGGAATAATTTATTTTCAGGGCAGCCGGGATCAGTCTTGCCGGACTATCCCGGTTGCATTTAAAACCTTTATCATTGCAGAAGCTTTAAGAAGGCATTCGTTGTACTCCTTTTCAGGAACCGACAGTGCGGTTATTGCCCCTCCTGTCATAAATGAAAGGCTGCTTGTAATTCTGTTATACTGAATACTCCTGATGACCACATTAAAGTCAAAGTCACCTTCAGGTGTGATATAACCGACTGATCCGGAATAGAGTCCGCGCCCGCTTCTTTCATATTTCTCAATCAGTTCCATTGCCCTCACTTTTGGGGCACCAGTCATTGAGCCCATAGGGAAAGCAGACCTTATAACATCAGTAAAGTCTGCATTTTTGCTAATCTCAGATGTGATAGTGGATATCATCTGGTGAACCTGCGGAAATGTGTATATTCCGCATAGTTCCGGAACCTGAACGCTTCCTCTGGCAGCGGTACGCGACAGGTCATTGCGTACCAGGTCTGTTATCATTATATTTTCCGATCGTTCCTTGGGATCATTTTTCAGTCTGTTTGCCAGCGCCCTGTCCTCTTCCGGTGTAATTCCCCTGCGGCATGTGCCTTTAACCGGCTGTGAAATGATCAGGTTTCCCTTTTTTTTCAGGAATCTTTCCGGACTTGCACATAACAGGTATCTTTCCCCATTCCTGTAAAAGCAGGAAAATGGGGTTGGAGAGAGACGGTTAAGGGCTATATATGTTTCAGCCGGATCCAGTCCGGTAACATCTGAATGAAATTCCTGACAAAAGTTAATTTCGTAAATATCTCCTTTCCTGATATGCTTTAGCAGCTTTTCAACTGTTTTCAAATAACTTTTTTCTGAAAATACTGAATATACAGGTCCTGCTTCAGACATCCTGTAGTTTACTGTTTCAGTGCCGGAAATTTCATTGAAAATATCGTTTATGTCATCTTTGTTGTCCTTTCCGGGTATATAACAGATTTTCAGAATATTCCCCTTAAGCAAAAAGAGGTACATGGGAGAAAAAAAGTATATTTTTTGAAACCCAATCCGGTCAGGGTGTGACGAAATGAGTCGCTCCGTTTCATTTTTGAGGTCATAAGTCAAATGTCCCATTATCCAGTCTCCACATTCTGAAGCGAACTTTTTCAAAGCATCAAAGCTATTCTTTTCCGTTTCAGGAAGTTCCTGCAATATGCCTGCCCCGGCAAGGCATTCAAATTCGTGATAAGCTTGTGGTGATTTATTTAACTTGCTGTAATTGTTGCTGTTTAGCAAACAGAATTTTTCCTGACGGCTTCCCCATATGGCCAGTTTTTCAAGGAAGATGTCCGTGTTTTCAATATTGAATTCTAAATATTTCCGCATGCAGCAAAAGTAAAAAAAGCTTAATTCAAATTCCGGCTTATTGCCGGTTAAAGAATATGATATTTAATTACTATATTCGGATGTTAAAAAATATAAAAATTTCCCAAAGCTTAAATACAAAACATTCAGATTATGAAAAAAACGTTGTTTGCAGTTTTATTGTTACAGATGGTTTTAGTGTTCCAGGCATTTTCCCAGGAGGCTAAAAAAGCTATTGACCAGTCTGTATATGCCGGCTGGAAAGGCCTTGGCAGTAACCAGTTCAGTTATGACGGTAACTGGATTTCCTATGAAATAAATCCACAGTATCGCGGTGACGGTTGGCTGTACCTCAAAAGAACGGGTGGCGGTGACCTTGACTCCGTGTCAAGAGGCACAAACGCCTCATTTTCACCCAACTCAAATTTCCTTGTATTTACTGTTAAACCCGAAGCCGACAAGGTAAGGCAGGCAAGGGTGGACAATACAAGACAGGATGATATGCCCAAAGATAGTCTCTTTATATGGGACTTCCGGGATATGTCACTTACAAAAATTGAGAGGATAAGGTCTTTCAGGACGGCGCAGGAAGAATCGGACTGGATTGTTTACCACAAGGAGAAAGAGCTGGATGCCAGGGAAAAGGATGAGGATGCTGATGAGAAAGAGAATGAAAGGACTTCTGACGGTACCGGACTGGTTGTGCTGAATCCGGTGACCGGTGAAGAGTTCACTTTCGAAAAGGTTGACGGGTACACTTTTTCACCTAATGGCAGGTTGGTGGCAATGGTAAAGGTTGAAAAGGATACCCTGGAGTATGTAACAGTTAAGGTTTTCAATACTGTTGATAAAAGAAGTGAAATAATATTTGAAGGCCAGGGTCAAACCGGCCGGCTTACAACAGACGACAACGGGAGCCAGGTCACATTTGTTTTTACCCCCGATGAAGAAGACCCGAAGGTTTACGATCTCTATTACTGGAAGGATGGAACTGCCGAAGCCAGTAAGGTTGTGGGAGTTGACACTCCGGGTATGACTGCCGGATGGAGTGTAAGTGAAAACGGGTTTGTGAACTTTTCCGACAACGGCACGAGACTCTATTTCGGAACCGCCCCAATTCCCGAGCCCGAGCCGGAAGATACACTTCTCAGTGACGAAAAGTACAGGCTGGATGTCTGGCACTGGAAAGATCCGCATATACAGCCTCAGCAGCTTGTTGAAAGGCAAAGGGAGCTAAGGCGGACCTACAGGGCTGTTTACCATATTGACAGGGGGGAAATGGTACAGCTTGCCCGTGGGGATATGCCCGACCTTACCACAATTCAGGGCGGAGATGCTGACATTGCCCTTGGTTCATCGCATCTTCCATACAGGAAACTTACAACATGGTCGGCCAGTAATTACAGGGATTATTACCTTGTTGATGTAAACACAGGAGAAAGGGAGATGATACTGGAAAGAGACCTTTTCCACACAAGCCTCTCTCCGGGAGAGAACTACCTTTTGAATTACAATTACCTCGACAGTTGCTGGTATGCAATTTCACTGGATGACAGGACTAAAGTGAATCTGACCGGGGATATACCGCATGAGTTTTACAATATTCTGGCTGACAGGCCGCAGGAACCTTCCCCATACGGTATTGCAGGTTGGGTTGAAGATGACAGGTACGTTCTGATATATGATCATCATGAAATCTGGCAGGTTGATCCTGCCGGCAGGGAAGAGCCGGTTAATGTTACCGGAGGATACGGCCGTGCAAACAACATGAGGTTCCGCTACATTGATCTTGAAGACGAGGACTATATCGGCAGAAGGCAGACCATGATGCTGAATGCATTCAAAGATAGCAACAAGCAAAGTGGTTTCTATGAAGTACGTGTTGACCGTCCTGGCACACCGTCAAGGATCATAATGGAAGACGCCAGGTTTTTCATGCCTCAAAAGGCCAGAGATGCTGATATACTTGCCTGGAGAAGAAGCACATTCAGGGAGTACTCCGACTTGTGGCTGAGCGATATGTCGTTTAACAATGCCCGCAGGATCTCAAATACCAATCCCCAGCAAGCTGAATACAGGTGGGGTGACGTTGAACTTGTAGAATGGGTTTCATTTACAAATGACACTTTGCAGGGACTGTTCTATACACCTGAAGGGTTTGACCCAAACAAGAAATATCCGATGATTGTCTATTTCTACGAGCGTTCATCAAACGGCCTTCACAACCACCAGACACCCTCACCGAGCCGTTCGACCATAAACCGTCCGCATTACGTCAGTAACGGCTACCTTATATTCGTACCTGACATTAATCCCTATATTGAAGGGTATCCGGGCCATACCGCTTACAACTCCATAGTAAGCGGAACAAAAGCAATGCTCAACAGGTATGATTTTATTGACCGGGAAAGAATCGGTTTGCAGGGACAAAGCTGGGGCGGATACCAGATAGCACATCTTATTACCGAAACCAATATGTTCGCTGCAGCTATGGCAGGTACTCCTGTCAGTAATATGTTCAGTGCGTATGGAGGGATTCGCTGGGCAAGTGGTAGAAGCCGCCAGTTTCAGTATGAAGAGACTCAGAGCCGTATTGGCGGCACACCATGGGAAATGCCACTGAGATATATTGAGAATTCCCCAATATTCTTTGCCGACAAGGTTGAAACTCCACTGCTTATGATGCATAATGATGACGACGGTGCAGTACCCTGGTACCAGGGGATAGAGTTCTATATGGCACTGAGACGACTTGGCAATCCGGTATGGCTGCTCAACTACAACGATGAAGCCCACAACCTGAGAAGATGGCCCAACAGGATAGACCTCGACATACGTATGATGCAGTTTTTTGATTATTACCTGAAGGGCAAGCCTGCGCCTGTATGGATGGAAGAAGGGATACCCGCGGTTAAGAAGGGATTGATAGATGGATATGATCTGGTAGAGTAGAACTGTAGCAATACTTAATACTTATAAAAGCCTTCCTTTGACGGGAAGGCTTTTTTTGGAGGTGTTCCGTTCAATTAAAATGTTTGTTCGTTGTTCGTTTGAACCCCTCGAAACAAAGGATTTTACAAAAATATTGTTATCTTGGTCGCCAAATCATTTACAAACCAAAATCATATAATAAAATTATGAAGAAAATATCCCTGTTAGTTTTGACAATTGTGTTGCTTTCTGCATTTACGAATGTATCTGCCCGGGAACCAAAAATTCCAATTGACCATACGGTGTATGCAGACTGGAAAAATGTGGGCGGACAACAGTTCAGTAATGACGGAGGCTGGGTTTCCTACGAGATCAACCCCCAGTACAGGGGAGACGGATGGCTTTACCTGAAGAGGGTCGGTTCGAATAGGACAGATTCGGTAGCAAGGGGCACAAATGCTTCTTTCTCACCTAACTCCAATTTCATTGTTTTCAGGGTTTCACCCCAGGCAGATGCTGTTCGCCAGGCAAGGGTGGACAATGAAAGCCGCCCGAAAGACAGCCTTTTTATATGGACATTTCCTGATATGTCAATTGAAAAGATACACGGAGTTAAATCCTTTTCCACAGCTGATAAGGAATCAGACTGGATTGTCTATCACAT
>PUMT01000061.1 GCA_003551495.1 Bacteroidota bacterium | reverse complement strand
TCCTGCATGGCGGACCGGGAAGTCCGCAAGTTGCCTTCATGAAACATTTCAATACCGATATAGAAAAGGACTTCGTAATGGTTTACTGGGAACAACGCGGGGCCGGCAAGTCCTGGTCCAAGGATATTCCGGTTGAAAGCATGAATATGGAGCAGTTTATTTCAGACACCCGTGAACTGAGTGAATACCTGTCAGAAAGATTCAGGCAGGACAGGATATATATTATGGGCCATTCATGGGGATCATTATTGGGAATATTGACCGCATACCAACATCCTGAGTTATACCGGGCCTATTTTGGGATCGGACAGGTAGCAGATCAGTTCAGGGGAGAGCAAATTGGGTTTGAATGGGCAAAAGGGGAGGCCCGTGAGCGTAATGACAGGAAAGCTGCTGAAGCACTGGCCGGATTAAATATTCCTGACTTGAATGCCAGCGGCAAGGAGTGGATTGATTATATGACGAAACAAAGAATATATGTGAATAAATTCGGCGGCGGAACCACCCGTGATATCAGGGGAATGTGGCCACTGGTTAAAATGGTGTTTAAAGCCAGGGAATATACAATTGGAGATAAACTAAATTTCATGAATGGGGGCATGTTTTCAATGGAGCATATGTGGAATGAGGTGATCCATGCAAATCTTTTTAACGATATAGACAGCATGCAGCTGCCTGTATATATCTTCCACGGAAAGTGGGATTATACAACCCCGTACTGTATTGCAAAAGATTTCTATGATCAGCTGAAAGCGCCGGATAAAGGATTCTTTACCTTTGAGAACTCCGCTCACAGCCCTGTTATGGAAGAGGTTGAAGAGTTCAATTCAATCGTCAGGGAAATAACTCACAAGTATTGACCAAACTACCACAAAATAATAAAATAATTATCCAATGAAAACAAACAGAAGAGAATTTATCAGAAAAGCCGGCCTTGCCACCGCATGCGTATGCACGGGATTGGCCGGAGTTAATGGCTGCTCTATGATCAGGGGAGTTTCAAAGACTCCCGGAATATTGTCCGATGCATGGGAATTTGATGGCAACAGCCTGGTTGTTGACCTTGACAAAGCTGATTCCCTAAGGAAGCCAGGAGGCGCAGGCAAACTTAACATTGGTGATAAGGTAAATAGAGATGAGACAAAGGTTATAATCATTCATCATAAGGAGAATGAATATAAAGCTTTCGCGGATTGCTGCACACATGGATGCAGGGAGTTGAACTATCTTCACGATAAAGAACAACTTGAGTGCAGCAGCTTCGGAAAATCAGCTTTTAAACTAACCGGTAAGGTAATAACGGGCCCGGCAGAAGATCCTCTCAAAACATATTCACTTATAAAAACAGATGATAAAATTATTATAAAGATTGCATGAGTCTGAACCAATACGGTGTAATTACTCCTGAAGTGAGTTTTTCACCGGTCAGTAATGACAATGGTGCAAGACCTGGTCTTTATGTTGATTGGTGCAGGGGGAACCGGATTTCAAAGATTACTAAAACCAGCCGGAATTTGAAGTTCCGGGATTTTCATACAGGCGGTTTGGAATAATCTATCAGTTTGGTAAGTTATCCTGGTCAAACACATCAATCCTGATTTTCAGCCTTCAAAAGGAAGTAAGGGACTTTCTGTATTAAATAACAAAAGGTGTGGATTATAAAATAATAAAACCATCAGGATTTCTGAAAAACTTCATAAAACAATACAGTTTTATGGAGACAGGAGCACTGGAATCAGACATCAGTGAAAGGGTGGTTCCTGTAGATAATATTCAGCTAATGTTTCATTATAAACAACCTTTTAAAGTACACTACCCGGATAAGGTATTCTCACAACAACCAAGATCTTTAATTTCAGGATTGAACAATACATACTCAGATGTTTCAACACGGGGAGAAGCTGGTGTTGTATTTGTTGAGTTTTATCCTGCAGGAGCAGGTCATTTTTTCGACTTCCCTTTAAATCAGATTGAAAATCTGAGCCTCAACCTTAATGATATTATTAAATCTGAAATAACGGAGGTTGAAGAACTGCTTCAATCAAAAAACTCCCATGAGGAAAAGGTTCAGTTTATTGAAGGATTCTTATTGAAAAGATTTAAACCAATTCCCTCTCACGAATACAAAATACTGAATGCAGGTCTAAGATTCATAAATGATAACAAAGGACAGATCAATGCGAAATCATTATCCGCCAAACTCTCTGTAACATCGAAAAGTCTTGAAAGAAAATTCACCCGATTTATTGGTAAAACACCCAAGCAATTTATTAAACTTATCCGTTTCAGGGAAATACTGTCAGATTTTGACAAAAACAAAAATATCAACCTCACAGAGTATGCCTACCAATATGGGTATTTTGATCAATCTCATTTTATCCGTGATTTCAAAATGTATTCAGGATTAACTCCAAAAGAATATCTAATCAGGTATTGTAAAAAAACTGATACAAATCCCCTCAGGTAAAAAGTCATTTTGTCTTTTTTTTACAATTTTCAGTCTCTCAACCAGGATATTTTTGCTCCATAATTAAAAAAACAACTTATGGAAGCAAAAATTCAGATTAAAAACCTTTACAAAACGTACTCCAACGGCACGCAAGCTTTAAAAGGTGTAGATCTTGAAATTAAAAACGGGGAGTTTTTTGCCTTGCTTGGTCCAAACGGTGCAGGAAAATCAACACTGGTTAAAATAATAACAACCATAGTACACAAAGATTCGGGTGAGTTAAGTATCTGGGGATCAAATCCTGAAACAAATTTTTTTCAGATTCAAAAAATTATTGGAGTTGCACTTCAGGAAAATGAAATTGACCCCGGCGAAACAGTCGAAAACCTGATGGTATTCCAGGGACGTTTATTCGGTATTCCCCGGGAAGAAGCTGCTAAAAGAGCAAACCTTTTAATTGAAGCATTTCAGCTTACCGGTTTACGAAGAAAAAAAGCAGGAGTTCTATCCGGCGGGAATAAGCGTCGGTTACATTGTGCGCTGGCACTTGTCCATAATCCGAGGATCCTGTTTCTTGATGAACCTACTGCAGGGATGGACCCTGAAGCAAGGTCAGAGTTCTGGAAAATAATTGGTGATATGAATAAAAATGGGGTTACAATTTTTTTGACGACTCAATATCTTGAAGAAGCTGAAAAACACGCATCAACAATGGCATTGATTTCCGGGGGAAGAATTCACTATTCAGGTACTATCAGCAATTTTAAGAGTATGGTCAATAAGGATAACAAATGCTCACTCGAGGAAAGTTACCTGCAATACCTTGATATAATTTCAAAAAATAAATCTTAATCAAATAAAAAAATGAAAAGTATGAAACCCGCATCAGATTTTAGCAAACAAAATAAGTTGAATACTGAAAACCTGTTAATGATCAAGAGGGGGATTGTAAAACTGACCAGACAACCTTCTGCCCCGCTTACGGGATTTGGGATGAGCCTTTTTTTCCTGTTGGTATATAATGCAGGAATCGGCGGTATTGGCTCAATGGAAATCTTTGGTGCCGGGGGGTATTTGTCATTTGTATTCCCAATAGCCATAATTTCTCTGGCAATGGGTTCTTCAGCCGGTGCAGGTCAAACGCTTAACGCCGACATGCAATCGGGTTATTTCAGAAGACTCTATTTGAGTCCTGTCCCCAGATGGATACTTGTTGCATCTCCTATTCTTGCCGACACTCTTACCTCACTCTTCTTTACTGCTATTCTCATTTTAATCGGAGCTCTTTGCGGAGTAGTATTCCAGTTTGGAATATTTTCGGTAATGGGAGTTTTACTTATGTCACTTTTTTGGTCGCTAACTCTTTGCGGGTTCTCCGCAGGTATAATGCTTAGAACAGGTCAGTATCAAACTGCTGCCGTTATTACAAACGCTGTATTCCCCCTGATTTTCCTAAGTACAACTTTTCTGCCAAGGGAACTGATAACAGCCGAATGGCTGCTAACTGCCTCATGGGCTAACCCGGTTACCTATATATTAGAAGGTACCCGTTACTTACTGGGGGGAACTTCACCGGCAGGTTTCTTCTATGCCGGGTTAATAATTTTAGCTTTTACAACAATTGTTTCATTATCATTTGCACTGACAAGTGCAAAAAAAATAAAAGTTTAAATTCAAAAATATTGCTTAATAATGTAATTAGATAGTAGTGTCCGCTTACGCACACCCCCTGTTTGTTTCCGGGCACTATCCGTATAAGCCTTTTGACATTATGGGCTGAATTACTGAAGCTTATAATTAATGGCCTGATGTTTGGTCGTTTTAAAGATATATGGATTATAAGCTGTAATTTTTCAAAAGAACCCTTTTTTGAAAAAGGTTGTCAGGTATTTTTTTCTGCGGTTCAATAAGCAAATTGCTTTACCCATAAATATTAGTCTCTTATTTAAGAGATGTTATATCTTTTTTGTAAATATTAAAATATCAGGAATATGAAAAAAAGATCAAATACAATTGTGTTTGCTCCGGAATTACAATCAAAAACTCTTAAATCAGCAACACAAATTTTTTCTTTAAAAATGCTGAAAATCATGCTGATTTCATTAACTCCAATGTTAATGCTTTCATGTAACAAACAGTCGCTTTTCTCTTACATTAAAGGAAGCGGAATAATAGTCACTGAAGAGAGGGATTTAGATAATTATTCTTCAATTGACCTCAGAATGGCGGGCAATGTGAAAGTTTCAGCAGATAACCGGTTCAAGCTGATGGTAAGTGCGGATGATAACATTATTAGAGAAATAAATACTTCCACAAGTAATGGAACACTCATCATTTCAGGTAATAAAAATTTCAGAAATGCCACGATAGATATACATATATCATTACCGTCGGCAGAAAAAATCTCGGTAAACAGCTCCGGAAATATAATGTTAGATGATTTCTTCCCTGGCAAGGAAATGCACTTCAGAATTGGCGGCTCCGGAACTATTACCGCGAAGGTTGATTCTGAAAAAGTCCAATCCACAATAGCCGGTTCCGGCAGTCTCGATTTATCAGGTAAAGCTTACCAACACAAGATAGAAATATCAGGATCGGGAACAATAAACAGCTATGAGCTAAATACTTCTGTAAGCCATGTAAATGTCAAAGGGTCGGGTAACAGTTTTATCTCAGTAGAAGAGAGGCTCGAAGTAAAAAACAACGGCAGCGGAAATGTCTATTACCGGGGGAAGCCACGGATAGACTCAGTAATGATGGGAAGCGGTAAAATCATAAATACAGATTAAAAGGTTTAGGGTATCTGACCGGTTTTAAATCCCGGAATGTTACAAATTAATGCCCTGAAATGATCCATATTTTTAAATTTAATTAATACAAAAAGTAAATTAGTTATGAAAAAATTATCAGTGTTTGTTTTATTAATGACGGCCGGATTATTTTTATTCTCCGGATGCAGCAAAGAAGAAGATGACAAAACAGGTTTACTTAACCCTGTTGCGGATTTTAAAGTATCTGAATCACAGATCAATATTTGGGAGAAAGTAAAATTCTCAGATGTTTCAGAGAATGACCCTGAAGAATGGGTATGGCATTTTGAAGGAGGTGATCCTGAAGTATCAGTTGAGCCTGACCCTGAAGTATTGTACAAAGAAGCTGGCAAATTCGCAGTTAAACTGACTGTTACAAATGAAAAAGGTGAAAGTATCAAGGAGTTGGAAAATTTTATTGAGGTAAGTGAATATGAGCATAATTCTGAAACTCTCACCGATGTTCGAGACGGGAAGGAATACAAAACAATTCAAATCGGGAATATTAGTATTATGGCTGAGAATCTGCGATACATGACCGGTGATGCAGTTTACTACGAAAATGACCCCGGAAATGAAGAGGATTACGGACTGCTTTATAAATGGGAAACAGCTCTTGATGCTTGCCCGGCAGGCTGGAGGCTGCCTACAAGAAACGAATACGAAATGATCAAGGATTACCTGGGCGGGGAACATGAAGCCGGGGGTAAGCTAAAGAAGTCCGGTACAGAATACTGGTTGTCACCCAATGAATTTGGCACAAATGAGAGCGGCTTCTCGGCTGTGGGTTCAGGCGGATATATGCCGGAACATCTTGAATTCTTTGGAATGAATGAAAGTGCAACATTCTGGACTCAAACCGGGTCTGACGATGAACACGTTTGGTCTGTGTCACTAAGCAGAAAAAACGGGAATATGGTCATCCATAACACAACCAGCAGGGAAGAATACTACTATTCAATCAGATGTATTATGGATTAAAACAATCAAGAAATAGAAAATAAAACTATCATGGATATTACTCAGACTCATACCAATATTTGAAAAACTCCCAAATCTTCATAAGAACGTGTTGGAATTATAAACCCTGTCAACAACCCTGTTATTGAAGGGATGATAAGATAAATTCTATAATCAATAGCGGTTTGTATTGGATAACAAATTAAATTATCTCATATTTGTTTTTTATTACAAATTATATTATTTAATTTTGTAATTAATCACAAACAGATATGGCATGGAAGAGGTTTTTAACTACAGCAATTCTATTATAGGAAAAGTCAACCTGGATTTCAAGCGGCACCTGTACAGTGAAATTAATTGGGATTCCAGATTAATTGAGATACTTGGCAGCAGGGGCGTAGGAAAGACAACGCTAATGCTTCAAAAGGCAAAAATACTAAATTCAGGAAACCCAAATCAGGCTATTTATATTTCACTTGACGACAAACTGATGTACAAAAACTCTATTGTTGGTTTGGCCGAAGAGTTAGTTAAGTATGGCGTTCAATACTTGTTTTTAGATGAGGTGCACAAATACCCTCCTAAATTAAAGGATTACGACTGGTCTGCAGAGATAAAAAACACTTATGACAGATTTCCAGGGTTAAGCATAGTATATTCAGGATCGTCGGTACTAAAAATATATAAAGGGCATGGGGATCTTAGTCGCCGGAAAAGCTCTTATCGCCTGCCCGGTTTGTCATTCCGTGAATATTTGGTGCTGAATGGAATAATATCCTATAAAAGCATCACAATAAATGATTTAGTTTCAAATCACCAGGATATTTCCAATGAGATCACGGGCAGGATAAAAATTATACCGCACTTTAAAGAATATCTGAAAACCGGATACTTCCCATTTTACAATGAGGACCCAGAATCCTATTATAACAGGTTGAACAGTATTTTGAATGTAATTATAGAAACGGATATTCCGGCAGTTTCTGAAATAACCTTTGAAACATCGCTTAAATTGAAAAAGCTCCTTGCAGTTATTTCTTCTACTGCACCGTATGTTCCCAACCTGTTAAAACTTAGACGGGAACTGTTTATTTCGGATCAGCGCACTCTGTTAAGATACCTCAACTTCCTTGAAAAAGCGGAGGTAATTAATACACTCAGCCAGAAAGCTAAGGGAAACAAGATATTACAAAAACCGGGTAAAATTTATCCTGGCAATACCAACTACATTTATGGGTTAAATATTTCGTGTGATGAGCCGGGAACCATACGGGAGACATTCTTTGGGTCGCAGGTAGGTGTCAGGCACGAACTAAAACTTCCATCGAGGGGAGATTTCCTGGTGAATGATAAATATACCTTTGAAATAGGCGGAAAAACCAAATCAGCGCAGCAAATTAAAGATTTAAAAAATGGCTGGCTGGTATTGGATAATATAGAAAATGGGGTATTTAACAGACTCCCCCTCTGGCTGTTTGGATTTTTGTATTAGAGTGGGTTATTTATTTGTTTTATATTTATATGCCTCCGCATCAGTTACATAGAAATATGGCCTGCCAGGAAGTGAAGACGCATCTGTTGTTCTGTTTTTTCCCTGGACTGGGATGGCTCACAGAACCTTTGAAAAACAGAAAAGAGCACTCCTTTATCAGTATCGGCCTATCCTCATAAAGCCACGCAGGCCGGGATTTCATGGCCGTACTTAAAAAACATTGTGGGCGATGAAATCAAGGAATACACCCGACTTCAGGCAGATGCAAGGGAGCAGGCAATACACAGGATGATTAAAAGATGGCGAAAAACTCAATGCTGATTCAATTATCGGGGTCAGGTTAGCAACTGCGATGGTAACACGGGGAGTCGCCGAGATCCTGGCTCTTGGCACGGCAGTAAATTATTGACATTTAAGGCTTCAGGGGGATTGGACATGTTCCTTAGAAAAGATTTTTTTACAGAGGCATGATTCTAATTCTTATATTTGAAAAATGGAAACAGAACTGGAAAAAGTCCTGATGAGCTTCCATAAAGCAGAAATGACGATGTATATGGCTAACCATCCTGAGAGTTTCGAAGAGTTGATTCAATTGGCTATCGACGATAAGCAGCCATACTCATGGAGGGCAGCCTGGCTCTTGTGGGGTTGCATGGAAGAAAATGACAGCAGGATCAAAGAACACATAAGGACAATAATCAGGTCAGTTCAGGGAAAGAAAGACGGACATCAGCGCGAATTGATAAAGATCCTTTACCTGATGAATCTTGATGAAATCGATGAAGGGATATTATTTGATCATTGCATCAGTATCTGGGAAAAGATCAATAAACAACCTTCTGTAAGGTTTAATGCCTTTAAAATGATATTAAAGATCAGCCGGAAGTACCCTGAATTGGCAAAGGAAATAGACTTCCTGCTGCAGGATCACTACCTGGAAACCCTGTCAAATGGAGCAAGGCGGGCACTACTGAAAATGACAAACGGCATAACCAAAAAGGAATAGATGTAAGGGAGCGCCTGTTCTTTACAAAGGGAACGTTAATTCAATGCAAACAAAAACATCTCTGATGTTGTAATATGAAATCATTTATTACTCTTGCCTGGCGAAACATATGGCGGAATAAGCGCCGTTCAGCTATCAGTATTGGATCGGTACTTTTTGCAGTATTGTTTGCAATCACTGCCGATTCTTTTGAAAGGGGCTCCTATGAACTTATGATCAGGAACATGGTCAAGTTCAGCACAGGCTATATCCAGATCCAGGATGTGCTTTATGATGATGAACCCAGCATTGACAATTTAATGCTTTATGATGGATCGCTCCATGATATCATAGATGGATTCGGCGAACGGATAAGTTATACTGTTCCCCGAATCCAGGGTTTTGCACTTGCAGCAACCGATTCCAAGACAAGAGGTGTACATGTGATGGGCATCGACCCTGAAAGCGAAGAGCGGTTTAATAATCTTTCTGAAAATCTTACCGAAGGGTTTTTTCTTACCGAAGACGATAACTCTGTACTGCTGGCCGAAGGGCTGTCTGAAATTCTGGGCCTTGGCCTGGGTGATACACTGGTTATGATAGGCCAGGGGTTTCAGGGTGCCAGCGCATCAGGAATGTACCCGGTTAAGGGAATTGTCAGGTTGTCCGTTCCGGATATGAATAACAACACTGTGTATATGCCCCTGGCAGCTGCCCAGTGGTTTTATGCTGCAGACAACAGGTTATCGGCACTTATAGTAATGTCGGAAAATCCCCGGCGCACCAACAAGATAACCCGACAGCTGAATGAGAAGCTGGATAGCGAATGGTATGCGGCTCTGCCATGGCAATACCTGCTTGAGGATCTGTTGCGGTTGATGCAACTGGACAGGGCAGGAAGCCAGTTGATAATTTATATTCTCTATATAGTTATAGGTTTCGGCCTTTTTGGAACCATAGTGACTATGATGCTTGAACGCATAAGGGAATTTGCTATGCTTATGTCTTTAGGGATGAAACGCTTCCAGCTCGCTATTGTTTGCCAGTTGGAAGCAATCTTCATGAGCTTCATTGGTGTGATTGCCGGTATAATGATCACTTTCCCCTTTATTTACTACTTCAACCGCAACCCTATATCACTGGGCGGTGAACTTGCCGGAATGATGGATGATTATGGTTTTGAGGCTGTGCTGCCCACTTCTATCGAGCCTACAATTTTCATGACTCAGGCAATCACGGTTTTCATAATAGCACTGTTAATCGGCTCATACCCCGCATATAAAATATATAAGCTCAACCTGATCCATCATTCAAAATAAGAAGATGAAGACTCTACTCAAAATATCATGGCGGAACGTTTGGCGCAACAGAGCACGCAGCGCTGTTATCATCCTGGCAACAGGTTTCGGGTTATGGGGCGGAATATTTGCTACGGGACTGATGACCGGCATTATCCGGCAGCAATTTGAATCGACCATACGCAACCAGGTTTCCCATATACAAATTCACAACCCCGAATTCATAAAAGAGCGGGAAACCGGCTTTAAAGTTACAAGAACTGATGATATTGCAAGCCTGCTGAATAAAAGTGATAAAGTTAAGGCATACTCGAAAAGGACAATAACAACAGGCATGATGGCAGGTGCATCAATGACTTCGGGAGTTGAGATTTATGGCATTGATGCAATCCAGGAAAATCTTACCATCGATTTTGAATCCAATGTTATTGATGGAAATTATTTTGGACCGGAAACCAGGAACCCTTTAATGATAGGCGAGGCTCTGGCAGACAAAATGAAGATATCAACCGGAAATCGTGTTGTGATGACTTTCCAGGACCTGAACGGTGATATAACATCGGCACTTTTCAGGGTCAGCGGCATATACCGCACGTCCAATACGGCGAATGACCAGCGTTATGTTTATGTACACCAGGATGATCTGGCAAAAATTCTTGGTAGCACAGGTATTATAAACGAGATTGCAATTCTTCTATATGAACTTGATGATGTTACCGGTTTTCATACAGACCTTCAAACCATGTTTCCCGAATATGAGATCAGGACCTGGGCACAAATATCCCCCGATCTTAGCATAATAAATGAATATTCGGGGATGATGCTTATGATACTGATCATCATAATTTTGCTTGCAGTTGCATTCGGACTGGTTAACACAATGCTAATGACAATTTTTGAAAGAACCCAGGAACTGGGAGTCCTGATGTCAATTGGAATGAAAAAAATAAGGGTGTTTTCCATGATACTTCTGGAAACCACATTCCTTGTAATAACAGGTTCCGCTTTTGGCGTAATTATCGGTTCATTAACGGTGACATTAACAAGGAACACCGGGATTGATCTGACTCCTCTGGGTGGGGAGGCATTTTCCGAATTCGGATTCGACCCGGTTATTTATCCAACACTTGATCAAATGTTTTATTTCAACCTGACTGTGCTTATACTGTGTACAGCTATCCTGGCTTCAATTTATCCTGCCTGGAAGGCACTCAGACTTAATCCGGCCGAGGCGATAAGAAAAGAATAATAAAAGCTATGTCTTTACAAGACACGCTATATTTTTATATCCCCGGTATATAGTAGATATCCATAATCCAGCCATATTCGTCAACACCTGCTCAGCAGCCTCCATACCAGTCACATAAATTTTGTGGCACGATTTTCTATTAAAGCAGTGGCCAGGATTCCCATAATATTGTATTTTTAAATCCTGTAAAACCTGAATAAAATGAACAAGATTGAAAGACCTAAACTCCTGCCCTACCTCGGGAGATTTACGTTTCTGTTCCTTGCAACATACTATTTAATTGGTTTGCCGTTCCTGGCATTCCAATCGGCACTGCCAGAATCCGGCAGAATTGCGCTCGATTTCTATGAAACGTTCCGCCCGCCTGGTATAATGGCTGTTGCCGGACAGTTACTTCGGGCTATCGCGTTTGCCCTGGTTTTCTATCCGTTTTACAATATCCTTTTTGAAAACAGACGCGGCCGGCTGATCCTGTTCGGAGCCATGTGGGGTGTGGCTCTTTTCGGATCGGTCGAG
>PUMT01000206.1 GCA_003551495.1 Bacteroidota bacterium | reverse complement strand
ATGGGTAAACATGTACTCATCAGAAACCGTTTTTGAATGCAGATCATATAACCTGTAACCCACCTTTACCCTTGCAATACCCCTGGTTTGGAACTCCCTTCTAAGCAATGTTCCCCTTTCTTCAGGAGGCTTGATATTGCTTCTCCCATCGGTTATTATAAGGTCGGAGTTGAAAGATTCCAGTACAAGTACTGCATCGGTTTCATATTTGCTTCCTACAGAATCTACAGTTTCCCAGTTCAGCAGCGGAGGCCAGTTACCCCTTATCGCAGGGTTTGATAACCGTTCCGGTGCACGGACAACAATAAAGCGGGGTGAATTATCAAGTGTTCTTACAATCCCTTCAAGAGATTTTTGTGCCGCCTCCCGGTCAAGTCCGGGCAAACCTCCTGTTATTACAGATTCAACAATATGAGCTGTTGTATCTTCAGGTATGGTTCTGTCAATCACGGTAATTGATTTAATATGAGATCCTACATCAACAGGTGCAGGCCTCATTACCGGAACATAGACTGTCCGTGTACACGATGCCAATGCCAGCACTATCAGGAAAGGGAATATTATTCTTTTCATATCATTTTTATAATTAGTTAACAAACAACATGTCGGTTTTCCGGGTTGGATTATTTTCAATATCCGGTAAAAGTTTCACAACTCATTAAATAAAGAAAGCTTATTCACTCACTTTTATTTGATATACGTCATTACTATGGATAGGTTTCAACAGGACTGTTATGGTGGTTTTCAGAATAGTCAGGCATTACAATGATTGCAGTGAAGAATTTTTTTCAGTTTTCCAACCATTTGCAGATGGCTACCGTTTTATGAATGTTAAAGGTTTTTCAGACCTTGTAAAAGTGGATCCTAAAAAAATAGAAGAATAATTAAAACAAATTGTTGAACATTAAAATTTATAGTCATGAAAAAAATTGCATTACTAATACCTGTTGCTTTATTGCTTGCATTATTTGTTGTATCATGCGAAAAGAATGACAACAACAAGGGCGTGCTTAATCTTTCAATAACCGATGCGCCAATTGATTCGGACGGGATAGAAGGGGTATATATAACCTTTACAGAAATACAGTACCATACAAGCCAAAACAACTGGCAGGTGTTTGAAGAGTTTGAAGGGCCCAAAACATATAATCTTCTTGAACTTACAAGGGGAGAAACGGATTTGCTGGGAAGCTTCGAGCTGGAAGCCGGTACTTACACACAGTTGAGGTTCATGCTGGATGCACCTGTATCTGGATCCGGTACCCAGTCGAATCCCGGATGCTATGTAAAATTTGAAGACGGATCTACCCAGGACCTTTTCGTTCCAAGCGGGGCGCAAACAGGTTACAAGGCTGTAGGCGCATTTCAGGTTCCTGCTAACGGTACCGTTGATGTGACGGCAGACTTTGACGTAAGGAAATCGGTTATCAAAACCGGATCAGGTAAGTACATACTTAAGCCTACTATAAGACTCATAGTTGATAATCAGGCAGGCAGGATTAAAGGTGATGTGTCAAATATTCCGGAAGGGAAGGGTGTTGTAGTTTACGCTTATGAAGAGGGTGCATATGAAGAAACCGAAGCAGATGATCCGGGTGAAGAAGAAACAAGATTCCCAAATGCCGTAACAAGCGACAAGGTTTGTGATCAAAACTCTTACCACCTTGCCTTTATTGCACCGGGTATTTACGATCTTGTTGTTACAGCAACTGTTGAAGGAGAATTTGAGGAAGTGCTGGGAATAATAGAAGGAGTTGAAGTGGAAAGTAAAAAGGCAACAAATGTGCCGATAGATATTGATGAATTGTTAACAGACTGATCTTTTTCCGGTGTGGATTAACCTGCCAGTTATTTTTTATTGCTGAGTTATGGAGGGGGCACAGTCCCCTCCATATTTTTTATATGCTCCAAATCATAGCATATACTACTGCCCGAACAGCCTCTTTTTTATTCAGGTTCCATATATAACGTTTAAGAGATATTTCATTAATATTGCATTTTCAAAATGGTTGATGAATGCCTGCAAAAAGCGAACATATAAGAAAAGTGGCAATTCAGGGTGATTACGGATCTTTCCATGAAATGGCCGCAAGGAAATATTTCAGGAATTCAGAAATAGAGCCGGTTCCCTGTAACACTTTCGCCGGGCTCTTTGAGAAAACCTCAAAGGGAGAAACCAGTTGTGCGGTTATGGCCATAGAAAATTCAGTTGCAGGCTCGCTTATTCCAAATTATACGCTTCTGAAAGATTCGGGACTGTGTATTACAGGCGAGGTGTATCTCAGGATTGTGCAAAAGCTGCTGGCTTTACCGGGAGAAAAGCTGGAATACATAAAAAAGATATATTCTCATCCGATGGCTATATTGCAATGCCAGGATTTTCTTGATCCTTTAAGACAAAAAGGTTTGGAGATAATTGAATCGGTTGACACTGCCCTGAGTGCAAAAATGATAAGTGAAAAAAAGATGAAAGGTTGTGCAGCTCTTGCAAGTGATCTTGCCGCAGGGATGTACGGACTGGAAATTATTGCCAAAGGTGTGGAAAGCAATGCCCGGAACTACACCAGGTTTCTGGTAGTAGAATCTCCCGGTAACAGGGAGAAGAAGTCAGTTGACAAACCGGATAAAGCCTCATTGTGCTTTTCTCTTCCCCACAAGTCAGGCAGCCTTTCACAAGTACTTTCGGTTTTTGCATACTATGGAATAAACCTTACAAAGATCCAGTCGCTTCCAATAGTAGGCAGGGAGTGGGAATACTTTTTCTACCTTGATCTGATATACAAAGATCACAAGATGTACTCCAGCTCTCTCACAGCAGTAGAACCCCTGACGGATCATTTGTATATTCTTGGAGAATACCGAAGTGGCCGGATGGAGGAAGGAAATATCAACCGTTGATTTTTTTTTCATTTTACTCCATCTGTATGTCTCATGCAATCAGCAATATATGAATATGTATATATTTTTTTATCCCCGGTTCTTGTTTTTATAGATAATTATTTCATACATTTGCTTCGAATTTATGCTGTAAAACATATGACCTATATTCTAACATCTATTCTCTTTATTATTCTTCTCGGTCAGCGGGACAGAAGTGAGAATGGTGTTTGATATTTTAATAAATCATTTTAAACCCCCTCACTTCAGGTGAGGGGGTTTTTTTTTATAACGTTCAAACATCTAAATCGAACTGTTATGGGAACAAACGCCAATGCAACTAAAAAGGGCCAGGCTCTCCGGCCGGTGAAAATGAGTGGAAGCAGTGCAGTAATGGAAACCTTGATAAATGAGGGTGTTGAAATTATTTTCGGATATCCCGGAGGAGCAATTATGCCTGTTTATGATGCGCTTTACCAGGTGAAAGAGAGGCTTAAGCACGTACTTGCCAGGCATGAGCAGGGAGCTGTACATGCTGCTCAGGGTTATGCAAGGGTTACAGGCAAAGTAGGTGTTTGTCTGGTTACATCGGGTCCTGGTGCAACAAACACAGTTACAGGTATTGCAGATGCAAAAACCGACTCAACCCCGCTGGTTGTAATATCGGGCCAGGTAGCCTCTTCGCTTTTGGGGACCAATGCCTTTCAGGAAACAAATATTGTTGATATTACAAAACCGGTAACCAAGTGGAACTGTCAGGTTACTACTCCTGAAGATATTCCTGAAGCCATTTCCCGTGCATTCCGTATAGCCCGCAGTGGAAGGCCGGGACCCGTGCTGGTCGATATCACAAAAGATGCCCAGATTGCCCAGATGACCTACGATTACAAGTCCGCCAGAAAAAGCCGGATTCCCGATCTTCCCATTGATCCGCTGCAACTGGAAGAGGCTGCACGCCTGATCAACCTGGCTAAAAAACCCATGGCACTGGTTGGACAGGGAGTTAAACTCGCAGGAGCGGAGGACGAACTGATGGCGTTTCTGGAAAAAACAGGCATACCTGCAGCACAGACACTTCTGGGCCTTTCTGCCATCCCTTCAGACCATCAACTGAATGTAGGTTTGCTGGGCATGCACGGTAATTACGGGCCGAATATCAAAACAAACGAATGTGATCTGATTATGGCGATAGGGATGCGTTTTGATGACAGGGTTACTTCTGACACCAGGAGGTATGCTTCAAAAGCAAAGGTTATACATATGGAAATTGACCCGGATGAAATAAATAAAATTATATATGCCGATGCCCCTGTTGCAGGTAATGTAAAAGAAAGCCTCCCGATGCTGACAAAACTGGTAAGCCGGAACGATCACTCTGAATGGGTGGAAGAGTTCAGGGCATGCTACCGGGTGGAGTACGAACGACTGGTTGAAAGGGATGTGTTCCCCGACAGGGAAGTAATAACAATGGGAGAGGTTGTCAGCAGGGTTTCTGCTGCTTTTACCGATGACGCAATAATGGTTACTGATGTTGGACAGCATCAGATGACAGCCTGGCGATATTTCAAATTTAACCGGACAAGATCAGTTGTTACAAGTGGTGGACTTGGAACAATGGGCTTTGGTTTGCCTGCCGCGATCGGTGCGAAAATTGGAAAACCCGGGCGCCCGGTAGTTCTTTTTGTTGGTGATGGTGGATTGCAGATGACAATTCAGGAATTCGGAACGATAAAACAATTCGGGGTACCTGTCAAGATAGTGCTCCTGAACAACAGCTTTCTTGGAATGGTGAGGCAATGGCAGGAGATGTTCTTTGATAAAAGGTATTCATCAACACCAATGGTGAACCCCGACTTCCAGGCAATTGCCGGTGGTTATGGGATTCCATCCGAAAAGGTTGAGGAACGCGGTAAACTTTCAGATGCAATCAAAAGGATGATAGAATACGACGGCCCCTTCCTCCTGGAAGTGGCAGTGGAAAATGAGCGTAATGTATTTCCAATGATTCCTCCCGGAGGATCGGTAGAAGATATACGACTTGAGTAATATCCATATCTAAATATCAATTTTCTTATTAACTGATAATTAAAAAAATCATTATGACAAAGATCAATTTCGGCGGTACTGAAGAAAATGTGGTAACTGCAAGGGAATTTCCTCTTTCCAGGGCTCTTGAAGTTATGAATGGCGAAATAATTGCCGTTATAGGGTATGGCGTTCAGGGTCCGGGACAGGCACTAAACCTTAAGGATAATGGATTTAACGTGATTGTTGGTCAACGCAAAGGGACAAAATCATGGGACAGGGCTGTTGCCGACGGATGGGAGCCGGGAGAGACCCTCTTCCCGATTGATGAAGCGCTGGATAAGGCAACTGTAATAATGTACCTGCTGTCCGATGCCGGACAGATTGCGTTGTGGCCAGAAGTAAAAAAGCATTTGACAAGGGGGAAGACTTTGTATTTTTCCCACGGGTTTGCTATAACTTATAAAGAGCAGACAGGCATTGTGCCACCTGACGATGTGGATGTTGTGCTTGCAGCTCCAAAAGGATCCGGGACAAGCCTTAGAAGGATGTTCCTTGAGGGTAGGGGACTGAACAGCAGTTATGCAGTGTTTCAGGATGCCAGCGGCAATGCTCACGATAAGGCAATTGCTATCGGCATAGGCATCGGAAGCGGTTATCTGTTTGAAACCACGTTCAGAAAAGAGGTTTATTCAGATTTGACAGGTGAAAGAGGGACTCTGATGGGGGCAATACAGGGCTTGTTCGCAGCACAGTATCAGGTGCTGAGGGAGAACGGCCACAGCCCATCAGAAGCTTTTAACGAAACAGTTGAAGAGCTTACACAAAGTCTTATGCCCCTGGTTGCAGAAAACGGCATGGACTGGATGTATGCAAATTGTTCCACTACTGCTCAAAGAGGGGCTCTTGACTGGTGGAAGAGGTTTCGTGAAGCCAATCTTCCACTTTTCAGGGAACTTTATTCAAATGTGACTAAAGGGATTGAATCACAACGTGCCATTGATGCCAATAGTCAGCCTGACTACCGTGTTAAGCTTGAAGAAGAGCTTCGTGAACTGCATGATTCTGAAATGTGGAAAGCAGGAGCAGAGGTTAGAAAGCTGCGTCCTGAAAATAATTAAAATCAAAAGGTTATGACAAAAAAAATCCAGATATTCGACACCACCCTCAGGGATGGTGAACAGGTGCCCGGGTGCCAGCTTAATACAATAGAGAAAATTGAGGTGGCAAGACAACTCGAAAAGCTTGGAGTGGATATAATTGAGGCGGGTTTCCCCGTCTCAAGTCCCGGCGACTTCAATTCGGTAGTAGAAATTTCAAAGTCTGTTAACCAACCTGTAATTTGCGCTCTTACAAGGGCTGTAAAGAAGGATATAGAAGTTGCTGCCGAATCACTCAAATATGCAAAAAGGAAACGTATTCATACCGGAATAGGTACTTCAGACTATCATGTAAAGTACAAACTTGGATCTAACAGGGACGAAATAGTTGAAAGGGCCGTGGAAGCTGTTAAATTTGCCCGTAAAATGGTTGATGATGTTGAATTCTATGCAGAGGATGCAGGAAGAACCGATAATGAATACCTTGCCCGTGTAATTGAGGAGGTTATAAAGGCAGGTGCAACGGTTGTAAATATTCCCGATACTACCGGTTATTGCCTTCCTTCCGAATATGGAGAAAAGATTGCCTGGCTTGTTAACAATGTTCCGAATATCGACAAAGCCGTTATTTCAACTCATTGCCATAACGACCTGGGGATGGCTACTGCAAATACCCTTTCAGGTGTTATAAATGGTGCAGGCCAGGTTGAAGTGACAATAAACGGAATTGGTGAACGGGCTGGAAATACATCCCTTGAGGAGGTGGTAATGGCAATCAGATGCCATCATTCGCTTGATTTTGAAACAGGAATAGACACGCGGCAGATCATCAAAACAAGTAAACTTGTATCAACACTAATGAGGATGCCGGTTCAACCCAATAAGGCAATAGTAGGCAGAAATGCCTTTGCCCATTCATCGGGCATACATCAGGACGGGGTACTAAAAAACAGGCAGAATTATGAAATAATCGACCCTGCCGAAGTGGGAGTCAAGGAGTCTGCTATAGTCCTGACCGCACGAAGCGGCCGCGCTGCCCTTAAACACAGGCTGCATCTGTTGGGATATGAATTTGATACCAGTGCACTGGATGAAGTATATGGACGCTTTCTTGAGCTGGCTGACAAGAAAAAGGATATAAGCGATGATGACCTTGAAATAATTGCCGGAAAAAGTAAAAAGACCGGCAGGCCTCCTTTGGAACTTGTATCACTTCAGGTGGTATGTGGCAAGACCACAATACCTACAGCTACTGTACGGATAAGTTTCAGAGGTGATGAGTTCACAGAAACAGCATCGGGAAACGGACCAATTGATGCAGCTTTTACGGCTGTTGTCAATCTTGTGAAACGGAGGGTTAGACTCGAGGAATTTCTTATACAGGCAATTACAAGAGGAAGTGATGACCTCGGGAAGGTGCATGTTCAGATTGAACATAAAGGAGATAACTATTACGGTTTTTCTGCAAACACCGATATTGTTACAGCTTCCGTGGAAGCATTCATTGATGCGGTTGGTAAAATTGCATAAAGAGATTTAATGTATTGGCGCTGACCAGCGTGACCTATTACTCTATATTGTTTAACAATTCAAACACCATTAAATTGAGTAAGAAAACAATTTTTGATAAAATATGGGACAACCATGTGGTTTGTACTCTAAAGGGAGGCACTGATGTGCTGTATATTGACCGCCATTATATACACGAGGTAACCAGTCCGCAAGCCTTTGAAGGCCTCAGACTGAGAGGGACAGGTGTATTCCGCCCCGGAAGGACTACGGCAACTGCAGATCATAATGTGCCCACAAAAGACCAGCATCTCCCCTTAAAAGACAAGCTTGGCAGGGAACAGCTTGAAAAGCTTGAAGAAAACTGTCTTGAACACGGGATTATGCATTTCGGACTAAACACTCCATATAACGGCATTGTACATGTAATAGGTCCGGAGCTCGGCATTACAAGGCCGGGAATGACAATAGTATGTGGCGACAGTCACACTTCCACACACGGTGCATTCGGCACCATTGCATTTGGTATAGGTACAAGTGAGGTTGAAATGGTGCTTGCATCGCAGGCCATATTGCAGAACAGGCCCGGGAAAATGCGGATCAATGTTGAAGGCATACCAGGAGAGGGGGTTACTGCAAAGGATATGATCCTGCATATTATATCAAAAGTATCAACAAACGGTGCCTCAGGTTATTTTGTGGAATTTGCGGGCTCAGCAATAGAAAATCTCTCGATGGAGTCAAGGATGGCCATTTGCAACATGAGTATCGAAATGGGGGCAAGAGGAGGGATAGTTGCACCTGACGAGGTTACTTTTGCCTATATGAAGGGACGGCCTTATGCCCCAAAGGGAAAGGACTGGGACAGTGCACTTGAATTCTGGAAAAGCCTTCCAACAGACAATGATGCTGAATTCGATATGGAACTTTTTTTCAAAGCTAAAGATGTCCAGCCTATGGTGACATGGGGGACAAACCCCGGTATGGGTACGGAAATAACCGGAAAGATACCTTTGGAGAGAAAGATTGACTGTGGCTCAATTGCATCATTTCGCAAGGCACTTGAATATATGAATTTTTCACCCGGGGAAAAGCTGGAAGGGAAAGAAATTGATTATGTATTTCTCGGAAGCTGTACAAACGGGCGTATGGAAGATTTCAGGGCTTTTGCATCGCTGGTTAAGGGAAGGAGGAAGTCTGACAGGGTAACCGCATGGATCGTTCCCGGCAGTAAGCAGGTTGAAAAACAATGCAGGGAAGAGGGAATAACAGCTATACTTGAAGAGGCTGGTTTTGAAATGAGGCAGCCGGGCTGCTCGGCTTGCCTGGCAATGAATGACGACAAAGTTCCGGAAGGCAAATATGCAATTGCTACATCAAACAGGAATTTTGAAGGACGGCAGGGCCCCGGTTCCAGAACGATCCTTGGAAGTCCGCTTACCGCTGCAGCCGCCGCAATTACTGGCAAATTAACTGATCCCCGTAAAATATGAACAGGTATTAATTTTTTAGACTTATGCCAACAGAAAAACTTTCAACAATTACATCAACGTGTGTCCCCTTGCCTTCAGAAAATGTGGACACCGACCAGATAATTCCGGCCCGTTACCTGAAATCGATATCACGAAAAGGTTTTGGCAGGAATCTTTTCCGTGACTGGAGGTATGATAATGAGGGAAAAATAAAAAAGGATTTTGTTCTGAACGATAGCCGTTACAGCGGATCGATACTTGTGGCAGGTAAAAACTTCGGAACCGGAAGCAGCAGGGAACATGCCGCATGGGCAATTAAGGATTATGGTTTCAGGGTTGTTGTTTCGAGTGCCTTTGCGGATATTTTCTGCAACAATGCGCTTAATAACGGACTTCTCGCCCTGGAAGTAACTGAAAAGTTTCTTGAAGACCTGTTTGAAAGAATTTCCAGGGATCCGTCAACTGAAGTCAGGGTAGACCTGAAAGAGCAGTATATATCGGTTCTCCCGGTTGGAGTTCCCGAAAAATTCGAAATAAGTCCATTCAGGAAGGAGTGCCTGCTAAACGGTTATGATAATGTAGATTATCTTTTGAGTATAAGGGATAAAATAGCAGAATATGAAAACTTTAGCCGTTAGCTGACATGAAGATCGAAATTATGGATACAACCTTGCGGGATGGTGAACAGACTCCCGGACTTTCGTTTAATGAAGCGGAGAAGCTTGCAGTTGCCCGTATGCTGATTGAAGAGATGAAAGTTGACCGTATAGAAGTTGCTTCTGCAAATGTCTCGGAAGGTGAATTCAGGGCTGTCAGAAAAATTACCAGGTGGGCTGAAGCCAGTAATTATCTTGGCAGGGTTGAAGTTCTGGGGTTTACTGATGGATGCCGTTCGGTAGAATGGATTGAAAAGTCGGGTGGAAGGGTAATGAACCTTCTGACCAAGGGGTCATTGAATCACCTTAAAGGACAATTACGTAAAACTCCTGAACAACATCTGGAAGATATCTATGAGGTAATTGAGGCAGCGGACAAAAGGGGGATAAGTGTCAATATATATTTGGAAGACTGGTCAGGTGGCATGATAAACTCTCCTTCATATGTTCTCAGGATGATTGACCATCTTAGTCGCACCGGTGTTAAGCGTATAATGTTGCCCGATACACTTGGCATATTGAATCCTGATCAGACATTTGATTTTTGCAAAACGGTCATTACGAATTTTCCGGATGTTCACTTCGATTTTCATGCCCACAATGACTATGATCTTGCAACTGCAAATGTTTTTTCAGCCGTAAAAGCCGGAATAATGGGCGTTCATACGACTGTGAACGGCCTCGGGGAAAGAACGGGAAACGTACCACTTTCGAGTGTTATTGCTGTTTTGAATGATCATTTGAAAGCCGGGAACAGTCTTGTTGAATCAAAATTATACAAAGTATCAAGAATGGTGGAAGTTTTCAGCGGATTTAGAATTCCTGCGAACAAGCCTGTTACAGGAGAAAATGTTTTTACACAGTGCTGCGGGGTTCATGCTGACGGCGACAATAAGGCAGGTCTTTATTTTAACAAGCTCATGCCTGAAAGATTCGGGAGAAAGAGGAGATATGCACTTGGAAAGACTTCCGGTAAGGCAAATATTCTTAAGAACCTTGAAGAACTGGGGATAGTTCTTTCAAAAAAAGATATTCAGAAAGTAACTGAAAGGGTAATTGAGCTTGGCGACAAAAAAGAGAGTGTTACAACAGGTGACTTGCCATATATAATTTCAGATGTACTTAAAGAAGGTGAAAATGAAGCAAAGGTCAGACTGCTTAATTACCATCTATCTTTGACCAAAGGACTAAAGCCTGTTGCATCACTGAGCTTATCAGTTAACGGGAATATACATACCGAAACATCTGAGGGCGACGGCCAGTACGATGCTTTTATGAATGCCATGTGGAAGATATATGACAAATTGAACAAACCCAAACCATCTCTTGCCGACTATGTTGTAAAAATTCCACCCGGAGGGAATACCAATGCCCTGGTTGAGACGACGATTACCTGGCAGTACATGGAACAGGAATACAAAACAAGAGGGCTTGATGCAGACCAGTCGGAAGCTGCAATTAAAGCCACAATGAAAATGCTCAACCTGATTGAGAACCTGAAAAAGGAAAATAAATATAAAACTGCGGTTCCTGAGTGAGCGAGTGTTCTTTTTAATACCGGATGATATCAGACCGCCATTACTAACCATATAAACATTTTATTAAAATGAAGATGAATATCGCTTTACTGCCGGGCGACGGAATTGGCCGGGAAATAACAGACCAGGCCATAAAAGTTGTCAATGCTGTTTGCAGTAAAAAGGGACATAAGGTTAGTTACAGTGAAGGGCTTATCGGGGCTGCAGCAATTGATGCAACAGGCAACCCTTATCCGGATGAAACCCATAAAATATGCATGGATTCTGATGCAGTACTTTTAGGTGCTATCGGCGACCCGCGCTTTGACAATGATCCGGGTGCAAAGGTGAGGCCGGAAAAAGGTCTTCTTGAAATGAGGCAAAAGCTTGGGCTTTATGCGAACATCAGGCCGGTAATGACTTTCCCGACACTTTTACATAAATCCCCCCTGAAAAGTGACCTGGTGGAAGGTGCCGAATTCATTGCTGTCAGGGAGCTTACCGGCGGCATCTATTTCGGGACACCACGCGGCAGATCTGAAGACGGTAATACAGCATATGACACCTGTGTTTATCACAGGTATGAGATAGAGCGTATCAGCCGCCTTGCATTCGAT
>PUMT01000139.1 GCA_003551495.1 Bacteroidota bacterium | reverse complement strand
TGGAGGCGGCGGCGGCGGTGGCGGCGGCCAGGGGATGGTTGGAATTTTCCCTCCTTGCGTAGCAGGTACCGGCAACGGTGGCGGCGGAGGCGGAGGCGGTGGCCAGGCTGGCGTAAGAGGTGTTGGAGGCACAGGCGGCGGCGGTTCATTCGGACTTTTTGCTGTCAACTCAACCGGCTTACAGCTTACAGGAAATGAGATATCAAGCGGTAACGGAGGCCGGGGCGGTACAGGAGGAACCGGAGGCTGTCCCGGAGCAGGCGGTAAAGGAGGCAGTGGGGGCACTTCTGATATTGATGAGGTCGGACGCGGAGGCAATGGCGGAGATGGTGGTAATGGCGGCCGTGGAGGTCATGGCGGCGGTGGTGCAGGCGGTCCGTCATATGCCATATACCGGCATAATATGTCCCTTGACACAACAGGCAATACCCTCACCCATGGCAGCGGAGGCAGTGGCGGCTCGGCTGCCTACAAGTGGTGCGCCATTGGTGGCGGGTACATGGGTAATGCAGGCTCTTCAGGTGCTTCAGATACCGTTTATTAATTGTTATTTAAGGTTGCTTTGCTCTGAACAACTTTAAGTTGTTATTGTTATTTTTGCTGAATGATCAGGGCACAAAATATACAACTTTCGTTTAACGGAAAAACAGTACTGAAAAACCTCTCTTTTGAGATCGGAAAAGGCGAAAACGTTTGTTTCTCCGGCCCTTCGGGTAAAGGGAAATCCTCGCTGCTCAAAATGCTTCAGGGCTACATTTTACCTGAGGCGGGAACTGTTCATGTAAAAGGTCTTGATCTGAATGAAAACAATATCTGGACAATAAGGTCAAAGATGGCTTATATCCCCCAGAATGTGAATCTCCCCGTTAATAACGGCATAGAATTGCTTGATCTGATCACCGGCGGGAAACTATCTGAAAGGGTTCTGCAGATCGCTTCACATCTTGACATTCCGGAAGAAATGCTTGAACAGGGTTTTGATGAGATCTCCGGGGGGCAGAAACAACGTATAGTTATTGCAGTATGTTTGTCGCTTGACAGGGAAATAATCCTGCTGGATGAGCCTACTTCTTCGCTGGACGATCAATCAATCGGTAAATTGATGGATGTTTTAAAAGGACCTGGGGAAAGGACTGTTGTTTCTGCTTCTCATAACCATGAATGGATACGATTTGCCGACAGGTCAATAGCATTATAATATCAGGGGGTTATTACTGCAAAATAAGCATGCTGAATCGAATGAACAAGGATAGATGATATGATTGACATAGGACTGGTTGAATTGCTTACAGGCTTCCTGATGCTTGTAATTCCGGTGCTTGTATTTATCTACTACCGCACGGGGATGGTGAAAGATGTATTTATCAGCTCAGCAAGGATGATAGCGCAGTTATTTCTGGTTGCCCTTTACCTTGACTGGATATTTGACATGAACAGCGCCTGGATCAACTCCCTGTGGGTCTTCATTATGGTGCTGATAGGCGCCGGCACAATGGTTTACAGGGTCAGGCTTAGCTGGCGTATCTTTCTTATTCCGCTTGTACTTGCAGGGTTACTTTCAATAGCTATCATTGACAGCTTCTTTCTGGGAGTGGTAATAAGGCTGGAATATTTTTTCGATGCCAGGTATTTTATACCAATTTCAGGGATGGTACTGGGAAATTCAATAAATCATAATATTGTGGGACTAACTTCCTATTTCGAAGGTCTTTCACAGCGCAGGGAGCTGTATTACTTTATTCTCACAAATAACGGAAGCCGCAGAAAAGCCATAAGACCTTATATTCAGGAAGCGCTAAGGAAGGGACTTGGGCCACTCCTTGCAAATATGTCTGTTATCGGACTAATATCCCTGCCCGGAATGATGACGGGACAGATACTTGGGGGCGCTTCTCCTGTTACCGCTATAAAATACCAGGTGATGATAATGGTAGCTATTTTTGCAGGTTGCACAATGATGCTGATTATGAGCATATTGTACTCAAATATTTTTGTATTCGACAAATACGGCAATATAATAAACCTCCGTACCGGCAAACAAATAAGAAATAATAAAAGGTGAATGCTGATAAGATCCTGGCAAACACCATATTAATAACCGGAAAAGTTTTTTATTTGATGGATATAGTTACCCTTCTGGCCTGTTGATAAACTTCCCTGGCAGTGGAATCAATACTGAGGTCTTCGCCCTTGCCTACTGCATTCAGTCGGGATTCATCAATTCCCAGTCGTACCAATGCTTTGGCAATGACATCGGCTCTTCTCTGTGAAAGCTGCTGGTTGTAATCTGCGGGACCTCTTTCGTCAGCATAACCGGCCAGCTCAAGCGTTACTTCCGGGTTATTGTTCATGTAGGTTTTCAATGCGTTGACTGTTGTAGCAGCAATTTTTCCAAAATTGTCACTGTCAAAGTCAAAATAGATATTAAAATAGCCGTCATTGATCAATTCAGTAATTATGGTATTGACATCAATAACCTGGATAGTGCTTACCTCTTCATGAAGATTGTCAACATCCATGCTTAAATCATCAACACGTTTGTTAAGCTCTTCATGATCGCTGTCAACCTTTTGCATTTTTGACTCCACTTCAGTAAGCCTGGAATCAAGATTGTTATACATCGTCTCTTCATAGGGCGTCCTTACATGATAGTCGGCATGCAAGGATTCGGAGTTTCTTCCAAGTGAGAGAGAAACACCAATTGATCCCCTGAATATGACCGGTAAATTTCCATGGTTTACAGAATGACCGTCAAAAGCAAAGTTTTGACCGAAAATATTCATGCCGGAAAAATTTCCGGATAGTGTTACCCTTGGTGATACTTTCGCCTGAAGGGTCAGACCTCCAATGCTATTGCCCATCCAGTCATTTCCGGAAATATTTTCATAACTAAGAAACCCGAATCCCATGCCAAATTTGGCAAGCAGGTTAAAAGTATTGGTCCACTCTTCAAATTTCAGTATTCGACCGATATTGGCAACTCCCTGAACACCCAAGCCATATTGGTTTGTGGCAAAATTACCCAGGCTGTTATCATGCTCAGTAAATCGGTCATACATTATGCTGGCCTTCATTCCGAAAAGCTCATTTATCATATATCTTACGCCAAGCTCTCCCATAAAAAAATCGGGTGTGGCAGTATGGTAGCCTTGTGAAAAATAATTATAGGGCCGGTTAAAACCTACACTCCCTTCAATATACCATTGATTGAAATCGGAATTCTGGTTTCTGTAACTATTCCCCTGATTATGAGCATGGGTTGCGGTGAAGACAAACAAACCAATAACAGCAAAGAGTACAGAAATGTAAGATTTTGAATTCATGAGTTTCAAAATTTTAGGTTATAGTAATACCTTGACAAGGGTAGCATATTGTAATAATTGTTAAACGTTTTTTTTTTACCTCTATTATCTTTTATCAATATTCTACCAGGAGGTCTTTAAAAGAAAAACCTCCGTACCGGCAAACAAATAAGAAATAATAAAAGGTAATTTCTGATAATTAACATCATAATTCCTTCCTTTTTCATATATTTGATATTACGCGGTTGTCAGCATACTCCAGTCTGTATAAAATAATCATCCTGCTATGAAAAGATTTTTTTACAAGACATTTAGGGTTAGCATAATCCTGGTGCTCTTATCATTTTTTTTCACAATTTCCTGCGATAAGGAAGATACTGAAGACATACCCACTTTTTCAGATGATATCCTGGCGGAAGACTCCTCTGTAACTGACAGCAGTGTGACAATAAGGGGAGAAATAAACGCAAAGGTCAATTCAGCAGGCATTGTCTGGAATACCTCTGTAAATCCAACAACTTACTATTATGACGGGAAAATTACCATAGTAGATATACCTGGTGAATTTGAAGTCACAATAACCGGACTTCAGCATACAACCCACTATTTTGCAAGAGCTTATGCCATAAATGATGAAGGAACGCTTTATAGTAACCAGGTCAGTTTTTCCACCCTGAATGCACTGCCCATAGTAACAACCGGAGATGTTTTTGATATTACCAATTCAGTGGCAATGTCAGGAGGTGTTGTAGAAGATGACGGCGGCGCCGAAATAACCAAAAGAGGTATAGTATGGAGTACAGAAGAGAAACCGGCGATTGATGACAATATGGCGCATACTTTTTTAAGCGCTGATAATGAATTTTCCAGTTTTATTGATGGGCTTTCGCCTGAAACCGTATACTATGTCAGGGCCTACGCTCAAAACAGCACAGGAACCGGTTACGGGGAGCAAAAATCATTTGAAACCATCCCCGATTACGGCCCGGGCTTTACAGGTGAACCATGTCCGGATATACCCTATTTTACAGACGAGAGGGACGGCAATGTTTACAATACTGTGCAGATAGGAAACCAATGCTGGATAAGGGAGGATTTGAGGTATTTACCTGAGGTATATCCACGTCATGAGGGTGCAGAACAATATTACATCATACATGAAGATCCCCCTCCCTTTTACTATGTTTACGGATACGATGGTTACGATGTATCTGAGGCAAAGGAAACAGATCACTACAAAAATTACGGGGTGCTTTACGACTGGAATGCTGCCGTGGATGCCTGCCCTGCAGGCTGGCACCTTCCCAGCCATGAAGAGTGGGCAGAACTGGAGCAGGCTGTTTGTAACGCACTTGGTAAAACTGATTGCGATTCTGAATTTCCTTATGATATGAGCACTGCCTCATCCGGATGGCTGGGAACACACGAAGCCAATCTGTTAAAATCCTGCCGGCAAAGATATTCCCCGCTGGGTGAAGAATGTGAAACTTCAGAACATCCATTCTGGTCTGTAAGTCTTTATTATGCCAATGTTGCCACGGATGATTTCGGATTTTCAGCCCTACCCGGCGGTTACCGGGCTTATAACAATTTTCACAATCTTACCGGAGAGGGACAATGGTGGACTTCCAGTGAATCTGCCCTTGATTTGAATTTTGCTATGAGCCGCAGAATAGCTTCTTATCATGGTAAGATTTCAAGATTCTCAAGTACAGAGAAAAGCTGGGGAATGTCCGTCAGGTGCATTAGAAGCACCGACTAGCCTGAGCCGTGACAATCAATTAGCATTATGCGTCTCAAAAAACTGCTACTGAAGATTGACTCCCCTAATGCTGTCTTCAACCATTTCGAACATTTCGGGCTGCAATGTAAGATCGCTTCCTATAAAGACAATCCCATACATGTCGAATACGCTGAAATAAAGATTGTTGTCCTGATTGTCCTTTATGCTGAAACCTGTATCATGTTCCTGGTATCCGGAAAACCTGTCCATTTCCTTCATCCGCTCCCCTGCCCTTCCAATCAGATTCCTGCTTTTCTCTTCGCTTTCATATGCCATTATAATCAACTTAAAATCACCGTAATCGGCGGTAACAGCTTCGCTGTATCCGAAAATATCCTCATGGCTGAAATAATATACATTTATAAGTCCAAGGTTTCCCCTCACATATCTGGCAGATATAAAATTTTCGTCGGGCAGGTAGTTCACTATAGAAGGTTTGGCACCTTTTTCAGGTATCTGCCCGTCAATGTATCCGGCAATTGATTTCATTCCGGAATCAATATTCTCTCCCCTGTCAAGAGCCGACACCAGTACATAATAGTCGTCCTTAAAGAACCGTATATGATAATCTGTTATTTCACCCTTGTATCCTATCATGTAAACATCGGCATCAGCGGAAGCTGAAACGGAATAAACCCCGTATGCTGCACCCGGGTCGGTCATCCTGTAAATTTCAACCCTGATCATATTGTTCTCGCTGTCGATATAATGCTCAGCCACAACTTCCCGGAAACCGTATTCGTAATAAAGATCGGCACCCCCATTTATTAGAAAAAAGAGGTCGTCTCCCTCATAATTTTCAGGAGCCCCGGAAGGATTCCAGCCTTCAACTTCATTTTCGTCAGGCAGGAGACGGTTTATGTCATAATCCGATGCAGATACCGGAAAGCTAAAAAGAGAAAAGGTTAAAAAAACAAAAAGTAATAAACACTTCATTGTAAGACATTTATGGCATTTATATAAAACTGTTAATATAAGACTAATCAAGCCCTGGGGTGGATTTCTGCTATATCGAGTTTTCTGAAATCCATTTCCCCCAGGCCGTTTTCATATCCTTTTTTGATAGTTAGTATATCGCCGTACTCGTGGCCAATAAGGGTTGTACAAAGATGGTCAACTGCAACCATGTCTGTTCCGGCAACAACCTTGCGGGGCTCAATCACATCTCCGGGTCCTGATGGGCCATTGGTGACAAGCACTTCTGATACGTCAACAACAGAAAGGTCAGCTTTTCGCAAAAGGTTCAGGTCGGCTATGCACTGGGCAAGGAAGTCGGGGTCATTCCTGGCAGGACCGTCCCTGTGAAAGGTAACGCAATTCTCCCTTGTGTTAATCCCCATAGTATTCTTTAATATGCCGGTATAAATTGAGCTGCCGTGATGTTTTGCAATTGCAATATTTATATAAACATCACAAGTGAAAAAATCATTTACAACCTCGGCTTGCTTTAAACTTTTACCGGGTACTTCAACCCTGCTGAAATGTTCGGGGTCGAATACTGCACTGGATGGCTTGTACTCGTTATTAACGAGATTTTCAATTACTTCCGGGTATTTATCGGAAAGTGGTGTCCATCCCCAGTAACGATCTGAAATCATTTGAAGGTTCCGGACTTCTGAAGCTCCTGCATCAAAGCACATTTTTGCTACAGCCAGGGTCATGTCAGGACTGACATAGGCGCCCCTGTTGACAAATTCGGAGTTTACAAGGAGGCCAACCTTTTTGCCGGGCTTAACAAATCTGCTCATTCCGCCAAGTTTTTCAATTAAAAGCCTGGTATTTTCAAAAACATCTTCTCCGTTAACAATGCATATATCAGGAATTGATTCTTTAGCGCCTTTCTTTAAAGCGGCTGAAGAAACAGCGGGGCCAAGAACTGAAGCAGCTCCCACAATTCCGCTCCTTTTAATAAATGATCGCCTGTCCATATGATATAGTTTTAGGTTAATTTTCAAATATAATTCATTTATAATTAAAAAACTATATAGATGTATATAATGGAAGTATTTTTTTTCAGATGGAAGTGGACAAACTTTGCCGACAAAGCATTTGAGGAGGGTCAGAACAGCCCCACCTAATACTGAAATGGAGTGGAAAATCTTTGCCGACAAAGCATTTGAGGAGGGTCAGAACAGCACTATCTGATACTGAAATGGAAATGGAAGTGGACAAACTTTGCCGATAACATATTTGAGGATGGTCAGAATAACCCCACCAGATAATACAGGAATGGAAGTGTAATCACACTCAGGATTGTGGAAACAAACAGGTTGATCGTTGCAAGTTCATCATCAGCACGGAACTTGCGTGCCAGTACCACAATAATTGCCATACAGGGCATACCTGACTGAAGGATAATAACCGAACCGGCTGTGTGGCTAAGCTCAAGGTGAAAGAATGAAGATGCAGCATTTACCAGAAGTATCATAATGAAAGGTATCAGCAGCAGCTTGTTGAAACTGAGCACAAACACACTGCCCCGTGAAAGGATACCTCTAATGTTTATCTGTGCAAGCATTGCTCCGATATAAAGCATTGAAAGATAGTTTGTTGTTTCTCCAAGTCCGCTCAAAGGTGAATCCAGAAGGTAAGGAAGGTTTATATTGAAGATCATAAAAAGAAACCCAAAAAGAAATGCTATTGTATTGGGGTTCAGAAGGTGTTTGAGATTCTCGCCTATTTTTGTATTGTTCTCCCGGTTAAGCATGTAAATACCCAGTGTCCACATTAGTGAGCTGGAAACAATAAAAAAAAGTGTTGCATAAAAAAGTCCCTCACCGCCCGGAAAAAGTGCATTGATGAGCGGAAATCCGAGAAAAACATGGTTCCCGAACATTGTATGCAATATGTGAATAGTCGATTTGCGCCGGTTAAGCCTTAAAATTCCTGAGGAAAGCCTCCCCGAAAGCATCAGCAGGAACATTGAGATATAGGCGAATAAAATAACCAATGCGCCGTTTTTCAGGAGTTCAGGTGTAATCTCAAGAGCAGTAAAATTGGTGAATATCATCAGCGGAAGGGTGATTTTGAAAACAAGCCGGGATATTCCGTCCTTCAGAGCTTCATTTATTATTCCCCTTTTGGTTGCAAAAACACCTATGCATACAAGAATGCCCAGTATCAGTATCTGATTTGCAATAATTATAGAATCCACAATCCGGTTTGTTTTTATCGAAAAGCAAAACTATAAAAATGCGGGAATTTAAAACATGCAAAAACTCATAACGGGATAAATTTTGATTCTTATCTCACCCACCAGCCGGATCAGCTCTTGTTTGATCTTCAATGGAAGTTCTGCAGCAGATGAAAAAACGGCCTGCTAATCAGTCCTTTAAGGAATTATTTATCCCCCTGTTTATCAAAAACAGGTCTGCCAGGGCTATAGCAGTTGCAGCTTCAGCTATTACAGGAACCCTGAGTGCTATACACAGGTCGTGCCTCCCTCCTGTTTCAAGACTGGTTAATTTGCCTGTTTTGACATTTATTGTCTCCTGAGCTAAAGGAATACTTGAGGCGGGCTTAACTGCAATCCTGAACACCAAGTCATTGCCATTTGTAATTCCTCCGTTTATACCTCCGGCATTATTTGTAGAGGTTTTACCATCTGGTGTCATAATCGGATCGTTGTGCCCGGACCCTTTCATTTTTGCAGATTTAAAACCTGCACCGAACTCAATTGCTTTTACTGCAGGTATTGAAAAAACAATATGGCTTATAACCGACTCAACAGAATCAAAAAAAGGCTCTCCCAATCCGGGTGGAATATTTTTCCCGGTACATTCTATAATGCCCCCGATAGAATCATTTTCTTCTATTGCTTTTTGAACAGCTGCATCAATATCACTTATCCCTCCCGCTTCTTTAAGCACAGCAGTAACTGAAGCCGGTGATATTATCTTTTTGGCTATTACTCCAGCAGCTACCAGTCCATTAGTTATCCTGCCCGAAAAATGCCCGCCCCCCCTTAAATCGCTGAAGCCTTTCCATTTCAGGGAAGCTGTGAAATCGGCGTGCCCGGGGCGGGGAATATCCCTGAATTTTTCATAATCGGAAGAGCGCACATCCCTGTTCCTGAAAAAAATTGAAATTGGACTCCCGGTTGTTCTGCCATTATAGAGACCTGACGCAATTAAAGGCTGATCCTTCTCCTTCCTGGGGGTAGTTCCAGCACTGCCGCTCCGCCTGCGGCTGAGGTCTTTTTCGAGATCACTGCTTTCCAGTGGAATACCTGCAGGGCAGCCATCAATTACAATACCGGTTGAATGCCCGTGTGATTCGCCAAATATAGTTACCCTGAATAATCTTCCAAAGCTGTTCATATATTGTTGTTTAGTTAACTTTATTTAAAGTGTTGATATAAATCCGGTTGTACCGGCCATCTTTTCAAGGTCGTCAAAAAACCGGGGATATGATTTTCCAACTGCATTAGCTCCGGCAATAACGACAGGTTTTTCAGAGATTATTGCCGCTACTGCGGCAGCCATAGCAATCCTGTGATCATTATGCGAAAAGACCTCGCCTCCCTTTATCCTTCCCCCTGTAACAATCATTTCGTCTCCATTCAGCGTTATTTCGATTCCCAGTTTGCCAAACTCCGATCTTAATACTTCGCCCCTGTTGCTCTCCTTATATTCCAGTCTGCTAACCCCCTTCAGAACGGATTTGCCTCCACAGGAGGCTGACAGTGCAACAAGTGGCGGGAACAGGTCGGGACATCCCGTGGCATCGAATGTGAAAGGTTTGAGTTCACTTTTTTCTGCAATAACACTGTTTGACAATATCTTTACCCTGGCACCCGCTTTACCCAGCGCTTCAAGTATCTTTTTATCAGGCTGCAGGCTTCCTGCATTAATGTTCCCTACTTCAGCATAACCTCCGGTTGCCCCGGCAACAAGCAAAAAAGCCGCCCCGCTCCAGTCGCCTTCAACAGTGTATTCGCCTGCACTATAAGATTGCCTGCCCGGTATCCTGAATGCTTTATGGCCATCGTTGAATATTTCAATACCGAAATATTTGAGCAACTGTATGGTCATATCAACATAAGCTGAACTTTTAAGGTTTTTTACAGTTATAAGCGAATCCTTTTCTGCAAGTGGCAGAGCAGTAATCAAACCTGTCAGTATTTGTGAACTGACTGACCCGTCAATTTCAATATTTCCGCCCTGAACCGGTCCTTTAACCGTTAGGGGCAGAAAACCTTTATTGTCAATATATTCCACACCTAACTGTCGCAGAGCTTCACCTATCATGAAAACCGGCCTTTTAAGCAAAGACCCTTTCCCGGTTAATTTAATTTCTGAATTGTGAAGGGCTGCTACAGGAGCAAACATCCTCATTGAAAGTCCGGATTCCCCGCATTCAACCTCTCCCGGTTTTGGTGAAAAACCTCCTTCTATTACAACCTTCCCTGGAGAAGCGTCAACTTTGGCGCCCAGCTTTTCAGCAATTCTCATTGAAGCAACTGCATCATCACAAAAAGAAGGCTTCAATATTACACTTTTTCCCTGTGCAAGCAGCGCGGCTGCAACAGCACGCTGCATCATACTCTTTGAAGGGGGTGCCTCCACTCTTCCTTCCAAGGTTAAACAAGGAGTTAACTTGATCTTCATATTGCACTTTATTACTGAAAGTTATAAAATTCCAAATTCGGCTGCAATAAATTTTGCAACCTCACCCGGATCCCTGCCTTCACTGCTGACCATTAAATCAGATGATTCAGCATACAAACCGGTCCTTTCCCTGAGTAAAGATCCGGCTTTTTCAAGCGGATCTTCAGTCTCAAGAAGCGGACGGTCCCCCCCCCTGCTGCGGTTTATGCATGTTTCAGGGGATACATGGAGCCATACTGTTACCATGTTTTTCAGCATATCCCGGTTCCTTTCAGAGAGAACAATGCCTCCTCCGCAGGATATTACAACATTATCCATTTTAGCAACCCTTTCAAAGACAGCAGTTTCTGCCCTTCTGAAAGCCGCCTCCCCACTGTTTTTGAAAATCCCGGGTATGGTACTCCCTGTTTCCCGTTCAATTAACATATCGGTGTCAACATGCGTGTACCCGGTAAGTTTTGACAATTCTTTACCGGCTGATGTTTTTCCTGACCCCATAAAGCCGGTAAGTGCAATTCTGCTGCTTATGGCGTAGGGATGACTGTCTTCCAGTCCTTTACGCATCTCTTCCCCCAGGGGATCGTCTTTCAGGAAAAGCCTGTATGCAGGGAGTGCCTGACCGAGCAGCATGTCAAGTCCTGTTATCAGCCTGAACCCTTTTTTTGCCGCACTTTCAATAAAAAGGGAGTCTTTGTAGTTTACGTCATATACAATCTGGCTGCCGTTAATCCATTGCGGATCAATTGCTTTGTGAACTGAATCCACAGCATGAACAACCAGTTCACTTTTCTCAACCAGTTGCCGGAGATCTGAAAAGGGCGCGGTTCTGCATTTAAAAACGGTTGCTGCTTTTTCGGCCATAACGGCTGATATATCGGTAATTGTTACATCAGCACCCGATTTTACCAGTCCGTAAGCCGCAGCCTTTCCTGCACCGCCTGCGCCGGCAACAACAGCTTTCATTCCCCCGGGATCAATACCGTATTCAGATATTGAACCGGTTACACCAATATGGTCTGTATTGTATCCTTTGAGTTTTCCGTTCTCATTTACAACTGTGTTTACTGCACCAATTTCTCCG
>PUMT01000178.1 GCA_003551495.1 Bacteroidota bacterium | reverse complement strand
CCGATGATATTGTCACCCGTGTCCAGATCCGAATAGCTATCAAAACACACCTTGACAAACAGTTCGCAATCCTTGATGCAGGGAAGCATATTAAGGCACTCTCTCTCTTTTTCATTGATTCAGTCAAAAAGGTTCGTGATGATGATGCACCCGATGGTCGGGGAGAATATCTGAAAATATTTGATGAAGAATATAAGAATATTATAAATGAGGAGAAATACAGAACTGCATTCAAAAAATATGAACAATATTTCCCGGAATATACCGATATCCTTCAAATCAGAGAAGGCTATTTTGCACGAGATAAAATGGGAAAGGCTGTTGAACCTGAATCATCTTCCCAAAGAGGCGAAACCGAATCTGTGGAGGATAGCTATAGGAGTAAATCAAAAGAGGATATCGAGCGGGGGATATCCCTCATCCTCGAGAAGAAAGAAGATTTAATATCCTTCAAAACCCCTCTTGCTTTCATCTTCTCGCATTCGGCTCTTCGGGAAGGATGGGATAATCCCAATATCTTTACCATTTGTACTCTTAAACAGGGCAATTCCGATATAGCAAAGAAACAGGAGTTAGGCCGAGGGCTACGTCTCCCGGTTGACGCACATGGAGAGCGATGTCTTGAAGAAAACATCAACTGGCTCACGGTTATTGCAAATGCATATTATGAGGACTTTGCCAAACACCTTCAATCTGACTTTAATGCTGAGAGTGGTTTTGATAAAGACACTGTAACCATGAGAGAACTGAAAGTCACGTTGATTGATGCCGGAATTCCAGTTGAGAAGATTACGCAGGATCTTGTCACCTCATTTCATAAAGAATTACGAAGTAACTCAATTATTAACTCCGAAGACAAGCTTACCGGAGACGCCGCAAGGATATCGGATATGATATTTCAAGACGAAAACCTCCTCGAGCACGCACAGGCAATCAGACGCTCCTTTGTTGATGTGATGAAGAATAAAGGTTCGACAAAAGTTCTTATCAAAAACGGAGATGCACCCGATACAACAAATGAATATCACTGCTATATGGATGAGGACGGCTTTAAGCAGCTTCTGCAGAATCTCAAAATGCGAATGGAGAAAAGAACATATTATGAGGTTGAAATTGATTCAGATGCGTTTATTCAAAGAGCCTCCGGAAAAATTTCAACTCTCCTGAGGCGACCGGAGTTCACAAGGCAGCAGATTACCGTGACGCAGGCACAGCTTGGGGTGGAAGATACTGGTCAGGCACGGCTTGGTGAATCTGTTCAGCATTATGAGACCGAAGAGGCTTCGCATTTTCAGCAGAAGAAAACCGATTTCCAGATTGTAAATTATATTATGAGCCAGACAAGGCTTCCACGGATGGCAATATATGCGATTCTTGGAGAGCTTGAACCCGTAGAAAGGGAATATCTGAGAAACCAGGATATCCTCGATATCATCGCTACGGATCTACGAAAGGAGCTCCAGGATGAAAAGGCAAAGCGGGTTATTGGATACCATGTTATCAGTGGATACGTTTTTGATGAGAACACCCTTTTTGAATCAGATGTGATTGATCCAGATCTTTTAGAAGAAGAGAAGAAGGTATATTCAACTGATCCAAATAAAAAGAAGGCTCTCCATAAATTCTATCGGGCAGACGTTCCTAGTGAATGGACCTTTGCACATCATTTAGAGAATGATGATAATGTCCTCCTCTTCACGAAACTTCATAAGGGTGGCTTTGTTATTGACACCCCCTATGGGAATTATTCTCCCGATTGGGCGGTCATTTACCGAAAGGGTGACTCGGCCCAGCTGTACTTTATTGTTGAAACGAAATTTCAAAAGGATGATCGCGATCTGACTGAAAAAGAGAGATGTAAGATTAAGTTTGGAGAATTACATTTCAAGGCCGTTGCTCATGACATCAAATTTATGTATGCTAAGGATTATCAGGATTTTAGGAGCAGAGCTTTAATTGTTTGAATTCTTCTAATAAAATTTACTATATTTTTAATTATTGATACATAATTATAAATAACTTATACTAATATTAATAATTATATGAACTACTATGTGGGAAATGCGTTATATGATTATATCAGAGACAATAAAATAAGGCATTTATATTTCTTTTCAGAAAGTGTTTGGCAGTTGATATATGGAAATAAAAATTTTGAGCCTTTAGTTTTGGTTTTAGCAGTTGGAATGAAAAATATTGATTCCTTTCCAAAATATGACTTCAATTCTAAAGCCTACACTCTTATGAAATATTCGAGTGAAATAATTAACATCCCATTATTATTAATACTATTTTCAACAGATCAAACTGAAATAGATAATGTTTTTTATTCCACCAATGGAAAAACAATACAAAACATTAAGCTAAGTGAATTAACAATTTTTTTTCACAATTTAGGTTTAAGTACCAGCAATACTACTACAAAGAAAATGAAAAATGATTTAACTTCAAGTGCTTATCACAACTGGCAGAGAAGTTGTTTAGGTCATAACCTCATAATATCAGATATTGACTTATGGGAAGTAT
>PUMT01000221.1 GCA_003551495.1 Bacteroidota bacterium | reverse complement strand
TACGGGTAATCATAAGCCTTTTTAGCATCCTTAAGCCCTTATGGTTAGTGTATCATGGAATGGGGATTCCGTCTACCCCCAAATTTGCGCTGTAGTGTTAATTTTGAAACCAACTTGGTTTTCAATTCGATTTTTAGAAACCCATGCTTATCTAATAAACACTCTCCGGTGGATGAAAATGACAATATGCATTTTTAAGATAGCAATTGCCAAAGAAGGAAAAACAAGAATTGCAAAGAATAAAAAGACTTGAACTCCAAGCATCTAGGGGTTTAGTATAAATGACTTGGAAAGGAAGATTAAACCATGGAATTGGCTAATTTACCAGTGATTGATACCCATACACATTTTTTTGACATCGAATATAAAGAAAGAGATTTATCTGAGGTGTTTTCATTATCTTTAGAAAATCCACCCCAGGACCAAAGAAATCATACTTTACTTTTTCGCTGGTTCATTAATGAACTGGCCGTTTTCTTAGGTTGCAATCCTGAAGAGCAAAAAATTAAAAATGCAAGGGCTGAAAGAATCAAACAGGATTATAAAACTTATTTAACTGATTTGTTTTCAGATGTTAATCTGAAAGGGCTGGTATTGGATATCGGCTACATGCCCGCAGATGTCAACCTTGAAGCTTTCCATGAATTAGCTCCATTAGAAGTAAAGTATTTATACCGCATAGAAACAATTGTAGATAAAATATGGCTGGATAAACCCATTTTTAATAAAGCCCTGGAACATTTTGATTCAATCTTACAAGAGTTTTTAGCTAAAAAGTACTTTATAGGCTTAAAAAGTATTATTGGTTACCGCACTGGCCTTGCTGTAGAAAAGGTTAACGAACAAGAAGCAAGCACGGCATATCAGAAAAGATATGAGAAAGCAGTACGTGATTTTTTCCTTTTAAGAGCCCTGGAGTTATGCCGAAAGAAAGGCATCCCCATGCAGATCCATACAGCCTTTGGGGAATCCAATAATAATTTGCTTATTAATAATCCACTATTACTAAAACCCATTCTTCAGGATGAAGAAATCAAGGAACAACCTATTGTTCTGGTACATGGCGGTTATCCCTATACCTTTGAAACTGGTTATCTTTGTGCTATGTATCCGAACGTTTATTGTGACGTTTCAGAATTTGTGCCCTTTGTTCCCCTTGGAATGAGCAAAGGTATAGCTGATATTATGGATATGTGCCCGTTAAATAAAATCATGTATGGTTCAGATGCCTTTATGATCCCGGAATTTAATTGGTTTGGAGCAAAAGTTTTTAAAAGAAAATTAAAAGATTTACTTATGGATATAACAGACCAAGGCATCCTTGATCATGAATATGCTTTTGATGTAGCCGAGATGATGACATATAAAAATGCTGCAAACTTTTATGGGTTTAGTTTATAAGCATATTATTTAATAAAGTTTCGCCCTGGAGGTTGGAATGACTCTAAATTTAATTATTAATGGACATACAGTTTCAGCAGACGCAGTAATATTTGATAAAGACGGCACAATCAATAATTCTTTAAAAGTAATGCCAGAAATTGCAAAATCGAGGGTGAACCAAATAAAAAAATATCTTCCTCAAGCAGTGAAATACGAAAATCAAATGGCCCAGGCGATTGGTTTAAGAGGTGGCAAAATAGATCCCGACAGCCCCATGATGGTCGGTTCAAGGCAGGAAACAGTTAATGCAGCAGCGACAGTTCTCTATATGGCAACTGAAATTGGATGGCAGCAAGCTACAGAAGCTATTTGGAAGGCATTCTTGGAAGGAGATAATGATCTAAGCGCAGACCAACGAGTTTCTCTAATTGAGGGAGCTAAGAAAACAATTCAAGAAATATTCCGGCTTGGGGGCCGGATATCAATTGCTACCAATGATGTAAAAGAATCAACTTTATCATTTTTATATCATTCTGGGCTTGATAAATATATTCACGCAGTTGCTTGCTCCGATGAGGTGCGAAGTGGAAAACCAGAACCAGATTTGGCATTATTGGCTGCCGATCGAATGAAAATAGATATAAAACAATGCATTTTAGTAGGTGATTCGATATCGGACATGGAAATGGGCAGGCGTGCTGGTGTAAAAAAGTCAGTTGGTGTACTTAGTGGATCAGCTGATCATAAGAGCTTAATCGGAAAGGCTGACCTAATTATAAGCAGTATAGCAGAAATGAAATGCTTCAATAGTTTGGAAGCTTGATAAAATATGGATATTTATGTATGTGGTTTCTCTTTAAATAATATATGCTGTTTTTATTATTTAAATAAGCAAATTCCTTTTACCAGCCTGCTACGATTGAGTAATTATATCTTGCCTGATATTTCAGAGTTCTTTGCTTCGACTCGTTTAAGCAATATTTTCCTGGTTATAAAAGGGGCTATTTATAAAACGTAACTGTATCTTTACAAACTAAAAAAACAATGAGGAATTAAAAACACGGAGTAATTAAAATAATGGTTTTCATTTTATGAAGATAAATATATTCATGCCATTGTTTTTTCATTTTTAATAATAATAAAACAAAG
>PUMT01000108.1 GCA_003551495.1 Bacteroidota bacterium | reverse complement strand
GAAGACGGAAATGTTATCTACAACACTGACACCCAAAGACTTGAGACTTACGACGGCAGTGAATGGCGTCAGTATGTAGCTTCTAATGACGTTGACCCACAGGGTACTGCTGAGTCTGAAGCTTCTTCGGCTGTAACGTCGCACGAACAGGAATCTGACCCACACGACCAGTATTTGCAAAGTGCTGGCGATGAGATGACTGGTGACCTTGCGCTGCACTCACTGAGGGAGCGTAGGTCGTCCACTTCGTCGTCTTCGCCCACAGTGAACTTTGAGGGTGCAGGGTTACAGGTGCTGACTAATAGTGGCTCCACCTCGGTGTCTTGGGCGAATGTTCCCTCTGCGTCGGATCAAGTGCGTTCGGTCACGTTACAGTTCACGAACTCATCGTCGGTGTCGTGGCCCGGTGGGACGAGGTTCGCAGAAGGTGAACCGCCTGATATCGAAGACGAGACATGGATTGTCGCTGTTGCCGCTGATGGTGATGTCACGGTCTTCGCGTCGGGCGCAGAGGTGTCGACATGAGTTATGCCAAGTTAGAGGACGGGCATCTTCGTAGGCCGCCACGCAACGGCTTCGCTCAGGACGGTACGCCGATCTCTGGCTACCGATGGATGGTCGAGAACAACGAGTCGTTTCGTATCGCTGAGGGCTGGTTGCCTCTTGTAGAGACTGATCCGCCTGAGCATGACGAGGAAACACACAGAGCACGCCGTACTGGTTGGGAAGAAGTAGAAGGCGAGATCGTTAGTGTGTGGGAGATTGTAGAGAGGCCACCGGACCCGCATGAGGGCGATCACTTAGATCCTGAGATTGGAGCACCGGATGCCTGATAAGGTACTCACTGCGCGCATGTACTTTCCCGAAGAGGGCGGTCATGCTGAAAATGCCTACAATCACCTTGTCGGGCTGATGCAGCACGCTATAGAAGCCGGACGTGTTATAGGCCAGCAGGTGGATACATCGTGGGTTCGTTTGCATGAGTGCTACGCCGCAGAAGATGATGGCGATACCTCTCGTTGCGTCACTCTCGAGTTAGAGGTCATGGGTGGTACGCCGGAGCCTGGTGACGAGTGGACTACTGGCGTCAGTTATGAGGTTGGTGATACGGTCACCTACGACGGCACAACTTGGGAGTGCTTGACGACGCATACCTCACAAGAGGGCTGGGAACCCGGCAACGCGCCGAGTCTGTGGGGTGCCGCGTGATGCTCGCCCGGAGGATGATGACAGCAGGTTCAGAGGCATTGCCTGATCCATTTGTTATCGGGGTCTATGAAGGAAGCGTTGTCTATCTAGACCCAGATACTGGTAACCATAATTGGTCTTATAGTCACTTCAACATCAGTTCAGTGGACTTTGACCGTCATGGCAATGTGTATGTTGGCTCTTCGTCGGAGTTGGCTGTCTTCGACAAAGACGGCAACTCGCTTTGGACTGTAGGGAACAGAGCAAGTGATGTTGCTGTAGGTGCAGATGGCTCCGTGTATACGATGGCACAGACAGACAACATTCTGAGGAAGTATGATAGCAGTGGGTCCCAACAGTGGTCTACGTCAGTCAATGGTGGTCGTCTTGTAGCCGTAGGACCTGGGGGTGAGTTGTTCACAGGTCGCAATCAAACGTCGAACAGCATGAACTGGGTCGAACGAAGAGACCCCTCTGATGGAAGCCTGATCTGGAGTGATGACTCCCATGGCATTGGAACTGCTATTTCAGGTTTAGTGGTGGGATACGGTTATGTCTTCTCAGCCGCACCAAGTGATGATCGCATTAGGCGGCGGGATTTCGATAATGGATCTACGGCTAATGTCGCTGCTCTCAACAATAATCGGATTGGCATTGGACCAGATGAAAGGATCTATTACACCTATGCATCAGGGGGTACAGTAAGGAGTGTTCCAATCTCCCTATCAGGTGCTAGTGTGATTACTTCCGACCTGCCTAACAGAGGGTTAGGTATTGGAGTGGACGCTGACGGGTTTATCTATGTCAATGTCGACCGCGAAGAACTCGTCAAACTGGATCAGTCTGGCACAGTGATCTGGGAGTATTCGGCTTGGTCTTCGAGCGGTGGGCATGGAGACAGTGATAATGACTCAGTGGGTGTTGGTGTCTTTGGAGGTTATTCCAACGCGTATTAGTGTGGTTTCTCCGTAAGCGATGCTTGGCTGGAGGGCTGAAGGACGTCACCGGCCGCTGGTGTCGTCTCGTCAGGCGCGTGGAGTTGTAGCGGAAAGGCATTCCGATGATGAGAGTCGAGAACGGCGAAGTGGTAGAGCGGCGTCTGCCGCGCTCCGGCACGCTCGACGGCCGACCCGTCTCCAATAGGTACTCTGCTAATATTTGTTGTTTCTGATAACGTAATTGACGAGTTGGAATAGGGAAGCACAATGTCACAGCTTGCTATGGGAATGTCGTATGTACTGCAAACACCTTTAGCAGGCTACGGCATTGACCAAGAGCTCAGTGGTAAGTTTGTTTCTAACCCGTCTTCAATAGTAGAGGTTAATCCTGTAGTTGATGACTGGTGGAT
>PUMT01000141.1 GCA_003551495.1 Bacteroidota bacterium | reverse complement strand
GGACCCCCGCGTCCATTCGTCCTTGACCGTTCAAAGGACGCATGTATTCGTTGGCTCCCCGCCGTCCGCCCCCGCGGCCCCCCCGGTCGTTGGTCCGCCGGGCGGGCGGGCGGGGTGCGGGGTGTCCGGGCACGGCCGCGTGCGCGCGGACCCGGAGCGATGGACACGACGCCCCCGGGTCCTTCGGCTCCCGCGGTCCGGCGGCGGCGGTACATTGGGCTGCGTCCGCCCAATCGTGGGTCCGGGCGCCATCGAACGACGCATGGCCCCCCGGCCCCCTCGCTTGCGAGGGTTTCAGGACGGGGGGGCATGGGGAAGTTCGGGCGTCCGGACCCACGGGGGGTCCCAACCCACGGGCCTGTTTTTTACGGTTCGCGAAACTCTTGTCATAAATTGAGGAAATTTCCATTTCCGGCAAATTTCTGGTTCTATTCTGGAAAATTTTCCATTTTTGCCCATTTTCCGATCAGTAGGATCAGTACCGATCAACAGGTCCTCGACCTATTGATCGTTATAAGTGCAGTACCTAAATCAACGACTTACAGAATTGGATCAGTAGGATCAGGTTTTCGCTGGGATTTATTTTTTTATTTTTTTTCTGGGAAAACACTGATCCTATTGATCCAAATTCATAACTTATTGAAAAACCTATAACATAACTGCGATCATTTCCTGATTTCCCATTGATCGGTACTGATCCTACTGATCTAATGCGACCCAATCTCACTGTCCCCACCCTCCCGTTTTGGCCCCCCGGCGGCGGATTTTATTTCCTTGACCCCCCGGCCGGACCGGTCCATACCCGACGCATGGAATCGGACAACCCGGAGGCCGCGCCCGCGGAAAAGGCGAAGCGCCGCGTTCACGTGGGCGACCGCCGGAAGAAGAGCGCCCGCCACACGCCCAAGCGGGCCAAGCAGATCAGCGAGGCCGCCCGGATGCGCAAGGTACGCAAGACGACGAAGACGGAGGAGAAGTTGAAGGAGAAAACGAAGGAGTTGAGTCTGGTGGAGCGCAAGGTGAACAACCGCAAGGAGCTTCTGGCGATGATGGAGCGGGCGCCCTCGGTGGCCCAGCAGCGGAAGATTCTGTTTTCGATGTTCGAGGAGGAGGAGTTCAATCCGATAGCGGAGTTGATCGCCTACGCCAAGGACAAGGATATTCCGCGCGAAGAGCGGATCAAGATCGTGAAGGACCTGGCGTCCTTCTACCAGCCCAAGCCGCGGACGGTGGACATCCAGGCGGACGTGAAGGGGAACCTGAGCATCAGTATGATCGACTTCCGCAACGCCATCCAGGCGGAGCTTGTGGACGCGGAGCCCTCCGAACCTCCGGTGGTTGACGCGGAGTACGAGGAGTTTCTATCCCCGGAGGAGGAGTTGAAGGATGCCGGAGGGTGATCTTATTCTACCCGCGGGCGGGTGGCGTCCCCGCTGGTACCAGCTTCCGCTGGTCAAGCACATGATGTCGGGCAAAATTTCGCTCCGCGCGATCATCGCCTGGCACCGCCGCGCGGGCAAGGACATCACGTGCATCAACATTTGCGCGATGCTGTCGCTTCTGCGGGTGGGGACCTACTGGTTTGTTTTCCCCTATCAAAACCAGGGCCGCCGGATCATCTGGGACGGCCGGGACAAGACGGGCCGCCCGTTTCTGAACGCCTGGCCGAAGGCGGTGGTTTCGCGGAAGCTGGAGAACGAGATGGCGCTCCATTTGACCAACGGCTCGGTCGTCCAGATGCTCGGCAGCGACCAGCCGGACAAGGCGGTGGGTCCGAATCCGCTGGGGATCGTGTTTTCGGAGTATTCCCTGTGCGACCCGGAGATATGGCGTCTGACCTCCCCGATGCTGGCGGAGAACGACGGCTGGGCGATTTTCAACGGGACGCCCCGGGGCCGGAACCATTTTTACAAGATGCTGGAGAACGCGAAGAAGGACCCGCACTGGTATTCGAGCCACCTCTCGGCGGTGGACACCAAGGCGATCTCCCCGGCCGCGCTGCGCCGCGCCCGCGCGGAGATCGACAACGAGGCCCGTTTCCAGAGCGAGTTCATGACCTCTTTCGACACTCCGGTCGAGGGTTCCTATTACGGGCCGATTATGACCAGGCTGGCGAAGAAGAAGCAGATACCGGAGACCATCGTCCCGGACCCCTCGCTCCCGGTCCACACGGCATGGGACCTTGGGATGGACGACTCCACGAGCATCTGGTTCTTCCAGCGGCTGGGCCGCGAGCTGCGCATGGTGTGCTATTACGAGAGCAGTGGCGAGGGGCTCCCTTTCTACGCCAATTATCTGGAGCGCTGGTCCGCGTTGAACGATGTCACCTACGGCAGCCACTACGCCCCGCACGACATAAAGGTCCGCGAGCTTGGCACGGGCAAGTCCCGCATCCAGACGGCCCGGTCCCTGGGCATTCGTTTCACCGCGGTTGCGAAGCTTTCTTTTTCCGACGGCGTGGAGGCGGTGCGCCGGGTGCTGCCCATGTGCTGGTTTTCGTTCTCGGGCTGCAAGCTTGGGATAGAGCACCTGAAGGGCTACCACAAGG
>PUMT01000162.1 GCA_003551495.1 Bacteroidota bacterium | reverse complement strand
TTGCTCACCACCTGATGGGGCGTCGACTGCCGGATGTAGACGACCGCCCGGCGCTTCAGATGCGTCGACTGGACAAGTTCGGACATCACGAAAGACCTCCGCCAGAACCGCAGCGATATCGTCGACGATCTGTCGTCGCAGGGTCGGCGGCAGCGTCGTCCAGAGAACTTCGGGTGCCATGCTCATGATCGCTGCAATCTACCACATTTAGTAGATCTCGCAAAGCATCCATGCTCAGTTTGGTCAAAGCTGCCGACGGTACGGGAGACTCTGTTGCCGCCATGGGAACGAGCAGAGTGACGCCGTCGCGGAATTCGACTTCGAAGCACGGCAAAAAATTGCCCCCACGATGGCTCGTTCGACGGACGACCCGAAACGAGCGCCCATACAGCGGGTGTCGTGGGTTGCGAACCATGATCTCGTCGGGGAAGGATTCGTCAGCCTCACTGGACGGGGTATTCCTAAACCCCCTCGCTGGAGGGAATCGACTGGCGCAATCCGCGCTGGACGCAGCGACCGGCAAAGGCGGGCTGAGCGCAGGTATTCCCCTGTTTTTGCTGGGCTTTGGCAAGGCGGCATGGTAGCTTTCGGCATGTCCGAGGACGCCTCCGAAATTGCCCGACTGCGTGCCGAACTCGCCGCCACCAAGGCCGAACTGGCGCAGGCGCAGGCCGTGCTTTCGGCCTCCGAGGCGTTGATCTCGCACCTCAAGCTCGAGATCGCCAAGCTGCGGCGCGAGCAATTCGGCCAGCGATCGGAGCGCCGGGCTCGACTGATCGAGCAACTGGAGTTGCAGCTCGAGGAACTGGAAGCGGCTGCGACCGAAGACGCGCTCGCGGCGGAACAGGCCGCTGCTGACACCGCGACCAGCGTGCGTGCCTTCACGCGGCGCAAGCCCGTGCGCAAACCCTTCCCCGAGCATCTGCCGCGCGAGCGCGTGGTGGTCGAGGTGCCGACCAGCTGTTCATGCTGCGGCTCGGACCGGATCGTGAAGATGGGGGAAGACGTCACTGAAACGCTTGAGGTCATCCCCCGGCAGTGGAAGGTGATCCAGACGGTGCGTGAGAAGTTTACCTGCCGGAACTGCGAGAAGATCAGCCAGCCGCCAGCACCCTTCCACGCCATCCCCCGCGGCTGGGCCGGCCCCAGTCTCATCGCGATGGTGATTTTCGAGAAATTCGGGCAGCACCAGCCGCTCAACCGGCTGGCCGAACGCTTCGCCCGCGAGGGCGTCGAACTCAGCCTCTCTACCCTGGCCGACCTCGTCGGCCATGCCACCGTCGCGCTCGCGCCGTTGCACGACCTGATTGCCCGGCATGTGCGCGCCGCCGACCGCTTGCATGGCGACGATACCACCGTGCCGCTCCTGGCCCGGGGCGGGACGCAGACCGCGCGGCTCTGGACCTATGTCCGCGACGATCGCCCCTTCGCCGGCGGCGCGCCGCCCGCCGCGCTGTTCTTCTTCTCGCGCGACCGGGAGAAGACGCATCCCAACCGGCATCTCGCCGGGTGGCAGGGCATCCTGCAAGCGGATGCGTATGGCGGCTACAACGACCTCTACCGTCCCGACCGCGCACCCGGACGGGTGAGCAGCGCGCTGTGCTGGAGTCACGCCCGGCGCAAGTTCTTCGAACTGGCCGACATCGCCGGGAACGTCCGCAAAGGTCGGCCGGCGCACGAGATCTCCCCGGTCGCGCTGAAGGCCGTCACGCGCATCGACGCGCTCTTCGATCTCGAGCGCGAGATCAACGGCCTGTCCGTCGACGCTCGGCGGGATGCCCGGCAGCGCATTGCCCGGCCGCTGATCGAGGCGCTGCACGCTTGGCTCCTCGCCGAACGCGCCCGGATGTCGAAGCACAATCCCGTCGCCAAGGCGATCAACTACATGCTCGAGAAGGATCGCTGGGCCGACTTCACCCGGTTCCTCGACGATGGCCGGATCTGCCTGACGAACAATTCGGCCGAACGGGCCCTGCGCGGCGTCGCCCTCGGCCGCAAGGCCTGGCTCTTCGCCGGCTCCGAGCGCGGCGGCGACCGCGCTGCCTTCATGTATTCCCTGATCGTTACCGCCAAGATGAACGACATCGACCCGCAGGCCTGGCTGGCGGACGTCCTCGCCAGAATGCCCGACCTGCCGGTCTCGCGCCTGCCGGAACTGCTCCCCTGGAACTGGCAGCAAATCCCGCCAGAACAAAAGGCAGCCTGACCGCGGCCCTCGCCGAATGGTTACAGCGGAACTCGCTGAACGTACTCCATTGATCCAGGCGCAAGCCACGACTGCGCCCGAAGAAGTGACGACGTCCGACACAGTCGCCTATGAGAAGATGGCATTGCCCATACTCTTTCCGTTCGGCGTGAAGATTCCGGCCGGCATGACAGCTGGACAGGCCCAGATCGCGCGCATTTCTCTGCGCCCTCCGAAAATCCATTTCGCCGTCGACAAGCTTCCGGAGGCGTCACAACGGGCTCTTGCGAAGGCCCGGGGCGTCACACTGGCGGAAGCGATCGACCTGTTCTTCGATCTGCAGAATCTCGGGTATCAGAACGACT
>PUMT01000249.1 GCA_003551495.1 Bacteroidota bacterium | reverse complement strand
GTGAAAAACTCAGAATACTCACCATTCGAGCAATTTATGCTCATATGTTCGGAAGAGATCAACGGTGGAGGGGTGGCAGGTAAAGATCAGCACCTGTCTTGAGCCGGCAAAGTTATTAAGCGCCCTGGCGGTGTTTTGTGCCCTTTCAGGATCGAAATTGACCATCACATCATCCAGTACAACCGGAAGGGGCTCGGCATTCTTTTCATATTCAGATATCAATCCCATCCGCAAAGCCAGTAGCAACTGCTCCCTTGTCCCCCTGCTCAGCTCTGATACGGTTTTGGATGAACCGTTTTTGTCCTGCAGGCTTACATGCTTGTCTCCCAGTGATACTTTGAGTCCGGTATACCCCGAAGCGGTAATTTCCCTGAAGTAATCCCCTGAAGATGTAATAACTGCCGGCTGTTTCTCCTCTTCATATTTTTGCTTTGCCTCAGACAGTATCTCAATAGCCATTTTTGTCGCCAGCCATTCGCATGTTTCCTCGCGGAGCCTTGTCTTAAGTGCTTCAACCTGGTTCTGAAGGTCGTACATTTCATCCGGCCTCAGCAGGTCGTCTATCTGCTGGGACAAAGACCCTATAATGGTTGTTACTGAAGAGTAACTTTCCTCACACTGTTGCAGCCTTGTTTTGTATTCCTCCAGCTTTATCGATATTTCCTCGGGACTCGTTCCCGAAAGGAACCTGACGGTTTCATCAAAATTATCATGCCCGCAAATAGATTTTATTCCCGATTCCGCGTTTTTTAACTCCTTTTCAAGCAATTCGGCCTTTTTCTGCTCCTCAAATATTTTATATAATTCCGTTTCATCATTAGCTTCAACCTTTTTCAGTATAGCACCCTTTTCTTTATTGATACGTTCACGCTCACTTTCAATTTTTTGTATCTTTTCCCTCTCTTTTTTTAACAACTCCTCAGTCTTTTCAATCTCATCACATTTCCTTGCTGTTTCGGAAAGCTCATTTATCAACTCATGCACTTTCTGCAGGCTGGAAGAGATGTTATCTACCGGGCGGATCCGGGAAACTTTTTCTTCAAACTCAGCAATTGTTCTACTGATATCCTCAATTTTCAGATTGGCATTTTTTATATTTCTCCCGCTTTCTTTCAGCTTATTTATATCGGTTATCAAATCGGGGACCATTCCTGGCGCCAGGTGCTCAGGCAAATTGAATTCCCTGAGTACCTTCCCCCAGCTTTCAACCGTTTCATCTTTCAGTGACTGGTTTGTTTCGAGAGATTTTTTTTCGCTTTCCAGTCTGATTTCAAGCTCATTTATGGAATTTTGAATCTCTTCCCACTTTTTTTCAAATTCTTTATATGCAGCTATTGAGTTTTTAAGGGACTCTTTTTCCCTGTTAATAACTGCCGGATCTGCAGGTTCTTCGGGCATCCGCCGGAACCCCCTGTGAAACAGGACTGCCAGTATTCCTCCAACCCCAACCGTTATCATTACCACTCCGGCAAAAACACTGATCTGTATAAGGAACACTCCCCCTCCAGCAACTATCAGCGACATTATTCCCGATATCCAGCGCAAATAGCTGTTTGGGACCGCTGTTCGCTGCTTTAATACGTTTAATGCTTTGCTGAAACTTGTGTCAAGGTCGGCAATTTTCAGTTGAGCAGCCATTAATGTTTCCTGATCCCTCACTTCAAGTCCGGCGGCCTCCTCCTCCAGTCTTGCAATTTTTCCCTTTTCAGCCTCAATCAATGTTTTAATTTCCCTTATCCGTTCCTGAGCCCTTTCCATTGCCTGGCCTATCCTGTCAATTTCTCCGGCAACTGCTTTTCCCTTATTTAACAGCTCAACAGTTCCTTCCGTTTCAAGCAGTTTCTCTTTCTCAAACCCTGCACCCAGTCTTTTCATTATCTCATCCGAAACACTTTCAGAATGTCTAATCTCCTGCTCAAGGTTTTTTTGATCTGAAAGGGCTTTTTCATAGATTTTTATATTGGACTGTAAGTAATCCAGAAGGGGAAGTCCCGGTTTAAGACCTTCATCGATTTTGATATTGCTCTTACTATTCTCCAGTGTTGATATTTCATTTCTGCTCTCCTCCTCTCTTTCCCTTAGGTTCTCCTCTTTTCGCTTCAGTTCACTGTAGTCTTCAAGCAGCTGAACCGGGAAGTCAGTTCTGTTCTTATTGTCTTCCAGCTCCTCTTTTGCTTCCCTGTATCTTATAAAGTAAGGATACGCTTTGCCGTAGGAGGAGTAAAGAGCTTCCAGGTGTCGGAGCTCCTTACGTTCAGATCCCACATTTTGTTGCTCCTCTTTCTTCTGATCCAGTTCCCTGGTCAGACGGTTATATTCATCCAGCTTCCCTTTCAATATGGCAACCTTCTTCTGTTTTTCATCAATCTCATTCACAAGTGTTATCAATATCTGGTTTTTCCCGCCTGGTTTGAAGTATCCGGATGCGTGCTCCTCGAGGCTCTTCTCAAAATTTCCGAAATCCACTCCCGATAACCCCATTCCAACGCTGAATATCTTATCTTCTACACCTGACTGCCTGAGTTGTTCCAAACTCTTAAGCTCTTCAAGTGTTATTGCATAAATATTCCGGTACAGGTCGTCGGAAGCATAGTCGATTAACCGTTTGAGCATCTGCTCCCCGGTGTGCTCACTGTTGTTTATTGTAATTTGGGGTTCATTTCTCCCCGAACCGGAACGGTAAACCTGCACCGGTTCATTACGGGAATTTCTCAGCCATATTCTGCCCCCATGGCTTCCCCCGTAAATGGGGGGCCTTCTCTCTATTGTCTGCCTTGGATAGCCGAACAGGGTCATCCTGATAAAATCGAGAAGGGTTGACTTGCCGGCTTCATTCTTTCCGTAAAGTATGTTTACCCCTTTTCCAAAGCCTGATATCCCTTTGTTGAAGAAAATACCGAAACCGTCAATATGGAGCCTTTCAATTATCATACACCCTTATCCTTGTTTGGTATTAAGCCTCTGATACACTTCCACTGTGCATTTTCAAGTACTTCCTGCATATTACAGCTTTCCCCGTCTTTTCCCAGGTATTTGCCGGCCCTGGAGGATTTGATTTCGCTCAGGATCTTTTCACTCAGCTCTTCCAGCCTGGAAGGATCATTGCGGTAGATGTCAAAGCGGTTCAGCAGGTCGGCAACCAGGTCGGACGACCTTTTGCGTTCTTCCAGGTCAATGTGAGGCTCCGTATTGTTTATGATCCTGTCGGTATAGATGAATCTGCTGCTGTAGTCGTTTTCGCGGTTTATCTCTTCTGTCAGCTTTTCCATTTCGTTGTGGTCGCCCAGCAGACTGAACAGTCCTGTACGCCCTTTCAGCTCAATACGGAGCATTACCGATCCTTTTGCACTTCCGGCTATTTCATTTTTTATATCATTCAGCCGGCTGAATAGTCCGGTTACCCCCTCAACACCCGTTATATCCGCACTATGGTAAAGAAAAACCACTTCCGACAACGGTATGAACTGAAGGTCTGATACCTTGCCGCCGTTTACCTCCACCATGCAGCAGCCTTTCTCCCCGGTTTCATTGAAATGCCTGCCCTGCAGATTGCCGGGGTAAACGGCTACCGGATCACTTTCACTTACTATTTCGTGCTTGTGTATATGTCCAAGTGCCCAGTAGTCGAAATTTTTCCTGCGGATAGTTGAAAGATCGAAGGGGGAGTAGGGGATATGCGCATCCCGGCCTGAAAGGGTGCCGTGAAGCAAGGCAATGGAAAAGGGGGCACTATCTTCCCTGTTGAACTCCTGTGCCAGTGGCCTCCATTCTTCCCTCTCCCTGTAGCTAATACCATAGACCGAGGCCTGCGGCTTGCCCTCTTTTGTGAAAAGTTCATAATCAACCTTATCCGGACTGAAAAGGGTGACATTCTCCGGCAGGCTGAAGGTCTCCGACCATGCTGTGAAGGGATCGTGGTTGCCGCAAATAATATAGACCTTTATGCTGTTTTCTTCCAGGAGGCGCAATCCGTTGAAGAAGGAGTACATTGCCCCCAGGCTCCCTGAAGCGCTGTCAAATGAATCTCCCGATATGATCAGGAAATCAGCCTGTTCATCAATGCACAGGTCTATCAGGTTCTTATACGATTTATGCCCAAGCCTTATCAATGCGTCCCCCAGCTCCCTGTTCATACGCGAAACACCCTGGTAGGGGCTTTCAATGTGCAGGTCGGATGCATGTATGAATTTTATTCCGGTCATCTGTTCAGAGCGTTGCCTGTTTTTCCTCTTATATATTTTTCAAATTTATCAAGAACTTCAGGAAAATTTTCCCGTCCGAATCCAATCCTCACATGTTTTTTGCCATAGTTGAATGTTTCCGATGGAAGAAGCATTATACCGGTTTCTTTTACCAGCTTTTCCGCGAATTCCATTGCAGGCTCCCTGATCAGCAGTCTTATGAAGGCCGTTGACCCGCCTATCGGTTCGGGGAAGTCGCAGAACCACCTGTTCCTTTCCTGAAACTGCCTGAAGAGTTCAAGGTTTCTTTTAATTTTTTCAATATTGCCGGCAATGATCCTTTTGCTGTTGTTGAGTGCAATGGTTGAAAGTGTTTCGTTGAGCGGACTGTTGCAGATGGAAAGGTAATCCTTGAATGCTTCAGCCTGGTCAAGCAGCTTTATGTTGTGTGAGGCAAGCCACCCCGTTCTCAGTCCCGCCAGGCCGAAACTTTTAGACATTCCCCAGAGGCTGACCCCATTTTCGTACAGGTCGCATGCCGGAACGGTCTTGTCAACATGACCGTTATGTACCAGTCCACGGTACATCTCATCGGAAAAAAGGACAATGCCATTGTCAGCAGCTGTTTTAACGATCATTTCCCACTCATCCCTGTCAGGCACAAAGCCTGTGGGGTTATGGGGAAAATTTACAATAATCAGCTTTGTGGAAGGAATTATAAGCTCCCTCAGTCTTTCAGGGTCGAAGTACCAGTCAGGGTTCCTTTCAGCACTCCAGAATGAGACGGAGCACCCAATGCTTTCGGCAACCTGGTAAAGGGACTGGTAGGCGGGCGACATGCATATCACATTGTCGCCTTTCTCCAGCAACAGGTTCATCAAAATGAAATTGGCCTCACCAGGTGACGATACAACTATGTTGCCATTTCCAATTGTTTGGTAATGCCTTGCAATTGCATCTCTCAGCATATGACTGCCCCTGGTGTCGTTATAGCCCAGTTCAAGGCTTTCCCAGTACCTTATTTCACCGGGAGAGCCAAGGCTCAGAAGATATTCCTTTGAAAGCCCGTCACAATCCGAACAGGAAAGCAGGTATTCGGTTTCGAATTCATACTTTGCAAAATATCTTTCAATGGCAAAGTCCTTTAACTTCATTTATTTTCAGGATCCTTTATATGTGAGGATTGCAGCAGCTTCACTCTGTTAATTGTAAAACAGCTTATTTTCCCATCAGGAGGACTCTGCCTGACAGGTCGCCGGTGAACTCACCGTTGTCAATGGCCGGGATTCCGTTTACAATTACATACACCATCCCTTCCGACAGCTGGTGCGGATCTGTGAATATTGCCCTGTCGGTTATCCTTGCAGGGTCAAATACCGCTATATCAGCCTTCATGCCCGGTCTGAGCACGCCGCGGTCGTTTATGCCGAACACTGTGGAGGTTAGTGAAGTCATACTCCTAATGGCCTCTTCAATATCCTGGAGTTCATCTTCAAATACATATTTCCTGATCCTTCTGGGAAATGTACCGTAGTTTCTCGGATGCGGCACCCCTTCTCCCATTTCTACCAGTCCGCCGTCAGATGATGTCATGTTCCACGACTGGGTCATGAAGCGTGCAATATCGTCGTCGTTCATATTGAATGAAACTACCGAGGGACTACCTTCCATTATGAGTTCAAAAGCTGTTTCTACCGGATCAAGGTTCCGCTCGTTTGCCACATTTTCGAGGGTTCTTCCCTCTATTGAAGGGTCTGCTGAAAACCTGCGGAACTGAAGTCTGTCCGCACCTCCCCTGCGTTCAATGTTCTCGATAGTACCTTCCCTTATTTTTTCCCTCAGTTCAGGATCCTGAAGCCGTTCACGGAGTTCACCCGTTCCGCCTTCCCTTGACCATGTAGGGATTATGGCTGCAATAAGGCTTGTTGCAGAAGCATGGTAAGGATACTGGTCGGTAAATATCTCCAGTCCCATCTCCCTGGCTTCGCCGATCATCCTTACAATATCTTCAGAAGCACCCCAGACCGGCGGCCCTAAAGCTTTTATATGGGTTACTATACCCGTAACACCAGTGGCTTCAGATATATCAATTATCTCCTGTACCGATTTTACGACACCTATTGTATAGTTTGACTCGTCCCTTATGTGACTCTGGTGCACACCTCCGTATTCAGCAACCACCTCCGAGAGTTCAATTATTTCCGATGTTGGGGCGTATATACCCGGTGTGTAAAAGAGTCCGGTTGAGAGTCCGAATGAACCGTATTCCATGGCTTCCCTCACCAGCGATCTCATCTCTTCAATCTCTTCCGGAGTTGCTTCACGGTCTTCGTTGCCTATCACTGCTCTTCTTATTGAGCCGTGAGGCACCAGTTGTCCCACATTAACACCAAGTCCGTGCTCCAGCAGCCTTTCCCTCTGACTTTCAAGATCAACAGGTCCGCCTCCGCAGGGATTTGTAATAAGAGTGGTAACGCCCTGTGCAAGAATTGGCTGAGCATGGCTCAGTTCGGCGGAAGAGAGGCCTCCTGCTGCATGGGAGTGGGGATCAATGAAACCGGGTGTTACAAATAATCCGGATGCATCAATAGTTCTTTTTGCAGGGGCATTTCTCAGGTTGCCCATAGCAGCTATCTCATCATCTATTATACCTATGTCGGTATAAACCCAGGGGTTACCTGCGCCGTCGAATACAAATCCGTTTGTGATAACAATGTCATATTCCGGCTGTGGTGCGCAGGCAACTGCAACCATTAGCAGTCCGGTTACAACAGGAATAAGCAGGTTCTTTATTTTTCTCATATCATTATAATTTAATTGGTTACATATCAATGCCTCCGGCAGTTCAGCCTCAGCCGGAGTTGTTAATAAATGGCCTGTGATCAGCCTTAAGTAGTTTTAGCTGATAGATTATTTATCCTTCCGCAAAACCATTCCGGGCAGCTCGCCTGTGAACTCACGCTCGCTTATTGCTGCGGTTCCGTTCACGAAAACATACACCATCCCTACTGAAAGCTGGTGCGGATCGGAATATGTTGCCCTGTCGGTTATTATTTCCGGATCAAATATAACAATATCAGCTTTCAGTCCCGGCCGCAATGATCCGCGGTCGTGTAAACCGTACACCGATGAGGTAAGTGATGTCATGCTTCTTATAGCATCTTCCAGTTCAAGCAGGTTCTCTTCCATTGCGTATTTTCTGATCTTGCGCGGGAATGTGCCGTAGTTCCGGGGATGCGGCACTCCCTCACCCATTTCCACGTATCCGCCGTCTGAACCTGTCATGTTCCACGACTGTGTCATGAAACGCTCCTTATCTTCCGGACCAATGCTGAATAGTACTATTGAAGGGCTTCCTTCCCTGATAAGCTCAATTATCAGATCGACCGGATCCATATTCCTCTCGTCAGCCAGTTCGTTCAGCCTCCTCCCTTCTATTGAGGGATCATTTCTGAACCTTCTGAACTGTACCTTGTCGGCTCCGCCTTCCCTTTCCAGGTTTGCCCTTGTTTCGGCAATTATCCTTTCCAGCAGTTCGGGATCTTCAAGTCTTTCCCGGAGCCTGTCTGTTCCCCCTTCCTGCGCCCAGACCGGCACCAGTTGCGGGATTATGCCGGTTGACAAGGCTTCGTAGGGGGACTGGTCAGTGGAAATCTCCACACCCCTTTCCCTTGCCTCTGCAATCTTGCTTACCACCTCCACTGATGACCCCCATGCAGGAGGTGAGCCTGCCTTAATGTGGGTTATTATGCCGGTTACACCCGAATTTTCGGAGATCTCTATCACTTCTTCAACCGAGGTAACAAAGCCAACTGTTGCATCTGCCTCATCCCTAATGTGACTTTGGTGAACCCCTCCATATTCGGCAACAATCCTTGAAATCTCGGTTAATTCCCAGGTGGGGGTGAAATAGCCGGGAACGTAGAATAATCCTGTTGAGAATCCAAGTGCACCGTATTCCATAGCTTCCCTTACCAGGGCTTTCATCTCTTCCATCTCTTCCGGAGTTGCTTCGCGGTCGTCGTTACCCATTACACGCCTTCTGATAGCCCCGTGCGGAACCAGTTGTCCCACATTCACTCCCAGTCCGTCTTCCATTAATCTTACGCGCTGACTGTCGAGGTCAACAGCACCACCACCGCACTGGTTTACTATAACAGTAGTGATCCCCTGTGCGAGGAGAGGCTGTGCGTGACTAAGTTCCGGCGACGAAAGTCCGCGTTCCGAATGCGAGTGAGAATCAATGAAACCGGGGGTTACATAGAAGCCTGTTGCATCTATCACCTGATCTGCCGATGCATTACTGAGATTGCCCATTGCTGCAATCTTATCGCCTTTAATTCCAATATCGGTGTACACCCACGGGTTTCCTGCCCCGTCGAGCACATATCCGTTCCTGATTATTGTATCATAATCAGTTACCGAACACGATGTCAGAAAAAGTATTATTGACAAAATTGGGACTAAAATATTTCCTGCTTTTTTCATGGTATATTTTTTTTGGTTGGGAATTATAAATCTCTTTTAAGTACTGTGCCTGACAGGATCCCGGTGAAGGCGCCGTTGTCAATTGCAGGTATGCCGTTCACGAAAACATAAACCATCCCTTCAGAAAGCTGGTGGGGATCGGTATAGACAGACCTGTCAGTTATCTTTCCGGGGTCGAACACAACAATATCGGCCTTCAGTCCAGGCCTGAGCAATCCGCGGTCATTTATCCCGAAGACCGAAGAAGTAAGCGAAGTCATACTTCTTATCGCCTGCTCAAGCTCAAGCAGTTCTTCACCGAAGACATATTTTCTTATTTTTCTCGGGAATGAGCCGTAATTGCGTGGATGGGGCACTCCATCCCCCAATTCAACCAGTCCGCCGTCCGATCCGGTCATGTTCCACGGCTGTGTCATGAATTGTGCAATATCATCTTCATGCATGCTGAACAGAACAATTGAGGGACTGCCTTCCATGATCAGCTGAATGGTAAGATCAGCTGCATCGAGGTTACGTTCCATTGCTGTCTCTTCAAGGGTTTTCCCTTCAATGGACGGGTCTGTCCGGTACCTCCTGAACTGGATCTTATCCGCTCCTCCACGCAGGTCAAGTATTTCCCTTATTTCTCCTGCTATTTGTTCCCTCATTTCGGGATCTTCGAGGCGCTCCCTCATTCTGCCGGTACCGCCTTCCCTTGCCCATGCGGGCACAAGTATTGATGAGAGTCCGGTTGCCGCAGCCTCGTAAGGATACTGATCGGTGAAAATAGCAGTTCCTTTTTCGCGCGCCCCCGCAATCATTTTGCCAATTTCTTCCGATGCCCCCCACGCAAGTGGCGAGCCTGCTTTAATATGCGATATTATGCCTGTCACACCTGAAGCTTCGCTTATTTCAATAATTTCCTCAACAGCAGTCAGTAAACCCACAGTCAGATTGGTCTCATCCCTTATATGGCTTTGATGCACGCCCCCGTATCCGGCCACTATTTTACAAAGTTCTGCAAGTTCTTCCGTAGGGGTGAAAAACCCGGGAATATAACCCAGTCCGGTTGACATCCCAAAAGCTCCATAATCCATACCCTTTCTAACAATATCCTTCATCTCTTCCATCTCGGCTGGAGTTGCTTCACGGTCGTCGCTTCCCATAACACCTCTTCTTACAGCACCGTGGGGCACCAGTTGTCCCACATTCACTCCCAGTCCGTCTTCCATAAGCCTTTTGCGCTGACTTTCAAGATCTGTTGCACCGCCGCCGCACTGGTTTACTATTACTGTGGTAATCCCCTGAGCAAGAAGGGGCTGTGCGTGACTCAGTTCCGGGGTTGACAGTCCGCCGTCAGCATGGGAATGTGCATCAATAAAGCCGGGTGCAACATATAACCCCTGGGCATCTATTATCCGTCCTGAGGGAACATCCCTGAGATTCCCCACAGCTGCTATCATGTCGCCTTTAATTGCTATATCGGCGTACACCCAGGGGTTTCCTGCCCCGTCAAGCAGACGCCCGTTTATGATCACTGTATCATATTCAGGTGATGAACAGGCTGAAAAGAGCAGGCTCAGGGAAAAGAGCAAAGACAGGATAAAACTGCAGTTTTTGTTCATAGCTTCCGGTATTAACTGGCAGCTCAAAAAATGAGCAGCATTTTCGCGGGACAAGGAAGAGGAAAACCAGGCCATTGCGAAAAATGCACCTTGATTGAACCATAAAATTAAAAATTTTTCCTGATTATTTTATCTGTGGCTTAACGATTGTTAACTTTAGGGATTAAAAGGACCCGGGCAAAATTGGTATTTCCTTCTCACAGTTTGCCGGGGAATACCGCAAATACAATAAAAATGAAGAAAATTCTTACTTGCCTTGCTGCGGCTGCTCTCATTACATGTTCTGTGGCACAGACAGAGAGAACCGTAAGGCTCCCCGAGCCAAAAACCTCCGGGGGCATGCCCCTGATGGATGCACTGAGGCTCAGGGAAAGCCTGCGCAGTTTTGATACCAAACAGTTGACTGATCAGCAGTTGTCAGACCTGCTCTGGGCTGCCTTCGGGGTCTCCCGCACTGAAAGTGGCTTGCGGACAGCACCGTCGGCACGAAACTGGCAGGATATTGATATTTACGTGGTGATGGAATTAGGATGGTACCTGTATGACCATACTGAACATGCACTTGTAAGAAAGGGAACAGAAGACCTGAGGGCTTATACCGGAACACAGGCGTTTGTGGCAACCGCACCCGTCAATCTTGTTTTTGTTTCAGACCACACCAGGATGGGGGAAGGTGTAGATGAAGAGACCCGCAGCTTTTATGCTTCCAATCATGCAGGGTATATCTCACAGAATGTCTATCTCTATTGTGCTTCGGAAGGACTTGCAACGGTTGTCAGGGGTTTGATTGACAGGGACAGGATCCGGGAAGTGCTCAGGCTCGGTGATCACCAGCAGGTTATTTTTGCACAGACAGTCGGTTACCCCGGCAGATAGCAGGTTGGAACTGCCTGTTATGGAGCAGTACAGATGCAGGGGTTACTCACGCTTCGTTAATCCGTAAAAGAGGAATGTAAGCATCTGGTCGGCGCGTTTTTCAATATTTGCCGTTCCCTTGCTTATGAGCACTGGTATTTCCAGTCCCTTAATGGCAGTGACAATTGCAATAGTTGCCAGCTCGTTGTTGGGGACATCGAATATCTTTTTTCTTACACCGTCTTTCAAAATATTCGAAACCATCCTCATCTCATCCTTTTCATATTTTGCGCGCACCCTTTCAATAAAGGGCAGGTGGCTCAGGTAGTTTGTCCTGACCGCGTTGTAGAGGTTAATTGACCTGTTGAACGCTTTCATCCGGGCAAAGACATAAGCTTTCAGCCTTTCGCAGGGATCCGTTACACCGGCTGTCGCTTTTATAATCTCATTCTTCAGGTACTTTGCCTCCCTGTCAACCACAGCTTCAAAAAGCTCTTCCTTGCTCAGGAAATAATGGTAAAGGGAGCTCTTGGCCATACCTGACTTGTTTGCCACGGCCTTCATATGGGTGCCCTTGAAGCCCAGCTCCCCAAAAACCTTTCCTGCTTCTGTAATAATTTTTTCCCTGGCAATCTCTTTTTTGTTCATTGTTCGTCTTTGGGTTATGATTGATATTCCTGGCCATTACCGTTTTCAGCCAGCAAAAAGTCAAGTTGCTTTTTTTCAAGGTTTGCACGGTAGATTTCTACATTTACCGTATCGCCAAGCTGGAATGTGCGCCCCGAATTCTTGCCGGTTATGCAGTAGT
>PUMT01000267.1 GCA_003551495.1 Bacteroidota bacterium | reverse complement strand
GAGGTTCTTGTTTATTCCGCCCGGTATAGCCCCGGTGCCATGAATTTTCTTACCGGCGGTGTGGCTGATCACCTCCTGACCGTACTTACGCATCATTACTCCCTGGGTTGCAAGTTCAGGATAGTTGAGTGCTACACCAACAACATTTCTTACTGCCGGATCGGCATCATAACCCAGAAGGAAATCGGGGGAAGAAAGATGGAAGAAATGGAGTGCATGTGACTGGAACATTTGTCCGTAATGCATCAGTCTCCTCATCTTTTCTCCGGTTGGTGTCAGTCCGTCACCGGTACCTGCACCAACTATAACATCAAGGGCTTTTGCAGCGGCAAGGTGGTGGCTGACAGGGCAGATACCACAAAGGCGCTGAACCAGGACGGGTGCCTCCCAGTAGGGACGACCCTGTACAAAACGTTCAAATCCCCTGAACTCAACAATATGAAGGCGTGTTTGTGACACATTCTTTTCCTTGTCAAGTTTAATGGTAACTTTGCCGTGCCCTTCAACCCTGGTTACTGGTTCTATAGTTATTTTTTTTGTCATCGCTTAACTTTTTGATTAATCAAACTTAATTAATTCATAAGGTATCTCTAATTCTTTACCCGTTACAAGGGCTACTAATGCTTCCCACAAAAGGTCTGCACTCGGAGGGCATCCCGGCAGATAGTAGTCCACTTTCACAATCTCATGCAAGGGGTAAACCTTATCGGTTATTATCGGCAGCTCTTCGTCGTTGGGCATTATCTTTTCCTTGTTTTCCCCGACTGTAGGGCCGTCAAGATAAGCCTCATCCAGGCACTCCTTGACCGGAATTCCATTCCTCATAGCAGGAAGGCCTCCCATTATTGCACATTCACCTACAGAGATGAGTATCTTACAGTGTTTTCTGAACTCCTTCAATACTTCGATATTTTCAGTGTTGCAGCAACCTCCTTCAATGAGGCCTATGTCACATTGTTTTGTAAAAGTTTTGATGTCATCTATAGGCGATTTGTTGAATTCAACCAGCTCGATAAGCTTCAGGATCCTGTCATCAATATCGAGAAGTGACATGTGGCAGCCGAAACACCCTGCTAAAGAAGCTGTTGCTATAATTGGTTTGCTCATTTTTTCCTCCGTTTTAATTATTTTGATTTTTCAATATCGGAACCTATCGGCTCATTGTCATACTTTCTCTTGCCGATGGGATTGATAAACCCGACTTCCTTTTTCAGAATGGCGCCTACAGGGCAAATATCCATTGCTTCCTGTGCAAGCTCATCGCTTATATTTGCAGCAAGCTTTTCATCCATGCTTATCTCAAGGTGCTTGCCCCTGCCTTTGAATGCAAAATAGCTTCTTCCTTTTTCATCCTTTATCATCCTGATGCATCGTTTGCAGAAAATGCAGCGGTTTTTCTCAAGGAATATTTTGGGCGACTTTGCATCAAGCTCCCTTCTTTCAAATGCATAGGGAAAACGGGGCACCATCATCTGATACTTGTATCCGAGTGCCTGCAGGTCGCAGTCACCGCTCTTTTCACAGGCAGGACAAAAATGGTTTCCTTCAACAAAAAGCATTTCCACTATTGCTTTCCTTATATCCTGCAACTCAGGTGTGTTGTTTTCAACATCTCCGCAGTTTTCATCAATCGGGAGGGTGCAGGCTGTAACATAACGGTTGTTGACCTTCACCGTGCATATCCTGCATGAACCTGCGGGCTTCACATCTTTCCAGTGGCAAAGAACGGGTATGTAAACCCCGTTTTCGGCTGCGGCATCAACAAGAAGCTGACCCTTTTTGCCTGTACACTCTTTGCCGTCTATTGTGAATTTTATTGTATCACTCATTTTTATAATAGTTTTTTGATTTGCAATGTTTTTTATTCATGAACAACAGGCGGACGACCAACAGCTTCGCACGATTCGATTATAGCTTTTTTCATATCGAAATCGCTTTGGAAATCCACATCCTTCACCTTTGATTCATATAGTTCACGGAAGTTGGAAATTGTTGTTGATACGGGGTTTGCCGAAGTCTGTCCAAGTCCGCAACGGCTTGTGTTCCTCATAATTTCACCCCACTGTACCATGTTGTCCAGATCGGGTTTGATCCCCCTTCCTTCTACGATTTTTTCAACCATCCTTCTGAGGATCATATTGAATGAGCGGCAGGTAATACATGAACCGCATGATTCATCCTCAAAGAACTCCATGAAGTTGAGAACTATATCCTTTATGAGGTCACGCTGCTTCCCTACAACTATCATCGAACCTCCTGTGGCAAGGTCTTCAATTGCTATCTTTCGGCTGAACTGTGAAGGAGGTACGCAAACACCTGAAGGTCCGGCCACCTGTACAGCCTGCACATCTGTTGCATCAACCATGTCGAGCATCTCTTTTATAGTCATTCCCCACTCAACTTCGTAAACACCCGGTTGTTTACAGTCACCGGAAATGCTCAGAAGCTTTGTGCCCGACGATTCTTCGGTTCCCATATTACTGAACCACTCACCGCCTTTTTCGACGATCTTTACAGCCGAACAGAATGTTTCAACATTGTTTATAATAGTCGGTTTTTCATTGTATCCGCTTTGTGTAGGGAAAGGAGGACGGTTGCGGGGTTCTCCCCTCTTTCCTTCTGTTGACTCTATCAGTGCAGATTCCTCACCGCATACATATGCACCTGCACCTGATTGTATCCTGATGTCATAGTCAAATCCTTTACCCATTATATTTTTGCCCAGCATGTTCTTTTCTCTCATCTCATCCAGGATGCTGTTGAGGAACTTCAGAAGGTAATCGTATTCATACCTCAGGTAAACAATTCCCTCTTTTGCACCTATAGCCCAGCCGGCAATTGTCATACCTTCGAAAATCATTTTTGCGCGTTCTGTCAGCAGCACCCTGTCCTTGAATGTTCCGGGCTCACCTTCATCAGCATTGCAAATTACGTAGCGTTCTCCGCTCTCCTGGGAACAGAACAGCCACTTCAGTCCGGTTGGAAATCCTGCACCTCCGCGTCCGCGCAGATTGGATTTCTGTACTTCGCTAATAACATCCTTGGGGTTCATTGACAAAGCTTTTGACAGGGTCTTCCCTGCATCGTAATCCCCGAGGCATACAGGACCGGCTTTGCGGATATTGTTTTTTACCATTGATTTGACCAGCGGATGGGCATTGTTGCCGTCACCATATTCGGGAACCATTGATTCAACAGTTTTGCCTTCCTTCATCCCGGCAACTATTTCTTTGACCTTTTCACGGGTAAGTTCGGTGAATACAACCGAATTGATCAGTGCGGCAGGCTCCTGGTCTGACATACCTATACAGGCGGTATAATCAAGACTGATCAGACCATCGGGGGTCGTTTCGCCAAACTTGATACCTGCCTGTTTTTCAAATTCGTCAGCCACTTCAGCCATTCCCATCATCCCCGAAACAGCAGCGTTGTTAAGGTATACTGCATATTTGCCAACGGGTTTGGAACTGAAGAAATGGTAGAAAGTTTTTGTCTGGTTGACATCGGCCTCTGATATGCCCAAAGCCGAAGCAATAAGGCTGACAGCTTCTTCCGGCACACATCTGAATTCTTTCTGTACTGACAACAGGATGTCCATCAAACGATCCGGAGAATTGCCACTGGTTTTGATAATACTTTTAATTTTTTCTTCCATACGTTATAATATATTAGCTGTGACTGAAATAATAAAACACTTTTTTTTTAAGAGTAACAAATATATACTTTCCCTCAGAAATAAAAAACCTTTTTGGTCATATGGGTAATACCAGTCCGCAAAACATTGCGTAAAAGTATCGGTTTTGCATTTTAAAAACCGTTGTTTCATACACCCAAAAAACAGGACTTTGCTCTCTGGTGTGGATTAGAATGGAATATTACCTTTACATATGAAAACAGGAAAAATAAAAATAGAATTCAGATAGCGGTAATTAATAATACTAACATTTAAAAAAATTTTCTGCCATGGAAACTACTAAAAAAAGAATTTTGATCGTAGATGATGACATTGATGTTATCACAACAATGAAAGCCATTTTAACCAGGGAAGGTTATGAGGTGATTCCTGCGATGAATAAAACTGAGGGAATGGAAAAGCTTCGCAGCGAAAAGCCGGACCTTGCTATTCTCGACGTGATGATGACAACCCATTATGAGGGATTTGAGCTGGCACAGGAGATGCTCAACAATCCGGAATTCAGGGATGTACCATTCCTTATCCAGTCGTCCATAGACGTTTTGGTTACCTCCAAGGCAAGTGTACAGGAAATGGCAAGGGAGTACAGGAAAGATCCCAGTTTTAAAGACCTCCAGGTGTTGCTTGTTAAGAATATAACCGACGGCAGTGCAGGAATTGACTATAAGGATGAAGAAGGAAAGAGCCACTGGTTCCCGGTGCGCGGCTTCATAAGAAAGCCCGTTGAGGCAAAAAAAATACTTGAAGAAATCAAAAAGCACATCTGATAGGTATTGCAAAATGATTTGGCAGGGGCAGGAAATGCCCCTGCATAAAAAAACGGTTTAACGGAGGGCGTTATGGAAAAAAACAGAGAAAGCGGGGTAGTTATGGAAACAAAGGTCAGGGAGATACTTGACCGTTACCCTGAAGGAAGAACTGAAAACCTGATACCTGTTTTACAGGACATACAGGAAACCGACGGATATTTATCTGAGGAGTCGGTACTGGAAGTGAGCCGGCATCTTAAAATGCCTGCCAGCAAAATTTATGGAGTGGCAACTTTTTACAATCAGTTCCGGTTTGCCCCACTGGGGAAATATCATGTACAGATTTGTTGCGGAACAGCGTGTCACGTACTTGGAGCTTCTACAGTCCTCGAGGAGATCGAAAAGAACATTGGGGTAAAATCGGGAGAGACAACGAAAGACGGATTGTTCAGCATGGAGGTTGTTGCCTGCATAGGAGCATGTGGACTGGCGCCGGTAATATCTATAAACGGTAATTTTCATGCAAAAGTTACCGGCGAATCTATTAAGGAAATATTGGATAACTATCGTAATCAGGAATAATTATGAACTCACAATATAACAGTTCCGTAAAAGATTTTCTAATTGACGAAGTGCTCAGGGATTTTACAAATAATTCAAAAGATCCCCATCTGCTTGAGCAGATATCAGTTTTACGGAATGAAAAGATCAGCGAGCCTGTGATATATGTTGGAGCAGGTACATGCGGCCTCGGAGCGGGAGCCGCCAAAACACTAAAATCGGTAAGAAAATACATTGAAGAAAAAGATATAAAAGCAAGGGTTATAGAAACCGGATGTATTGGTTTATGTGCTGTTGAGCCCATAATGGACGTGCAGATACCCGGGTATAACCGTGTTTCATTTCAGAATGTAACGGAAGACAAAGTTGATGAGGTACTTGATGCTGTTTTTCAGCTTGAAGTACCTGAGAAATTCGTGTTGGGTCAATTTGACCAGTCTGATACAAGAAAATGGGATGGTGTCAGGTTTCTTAAGGACCATCCTTTCTTTGCACCTCAAAAACGCCTTGTTCTCAAGAACTGCGGCATAATTGATCCTGTTGACATTAAGGAGTACATTGCACGGGGTGGTTATAAGAGCTACATAAAGGCGATAAATGTTCATTCTCCTTCAGATATCTGTGATATTATTGAGAAGAGCGGACTCAGAGGCAGAGGCGGGGGAGGTTTCCCTACCGGCCTTAAATGGAAATTTGCAAACAGGGAGGAGAGCGACCAGAAGTACCTTATCTGTAATGCCGATGAAGGAGACCCCGGGGCGTTCATGGACAGGGCTGTAATTGAAGGTGATCCGCACAGGCTAATAGAGGGGATGGCTATAGGTGCCTATGCCATAGGTGCTACGAAAGCCTACATTTATATCCGTGCTGAATACCCTCTTGCAATTGAAAGGCTTGAGAGTGCAATTGAAGAGGCAAGGGAATACGGTCTGGTAGGAGAAGATATTTTCGGTACCGGGGTTGATTTTGATATCAGAATCAAGAAAGGAGCCGGAGCTTTTGTATGCGGTGAAGAAACAGCGCTGATGCACAGTATTGAAGGAAAGAGGGGCATGCCCCGTCCGAGGCCGCCATTCCCGACAACCAGGGGGTTGTTTGGAAAGCCTTCGGTTATCAACAATGTGGAAACCTTTGCCAATGTTTCGGAAATACTTCTGAACGGAGCCGACTGGTTTGCTTCAACCGGCACTGAAAAAAGCAAGGGCACAAAAGTGTTTGCACTATCCGGGAAGATAGCGCTTACCGGTCTTGTAGAAATACCTATGGGGACGACTGTCCGGGAGGTTATTTTCGATATTGCCGGAGGGATCCTCAATAACCGCAAGTTCAAAGCTGTTCAGATAGGCGGGCCTTCAGGCGGTTGTATAACCGAAGAAAACCTGGATATCCAGATAGATTATGATTCCCTTATTAATGTTGGGGCAATGATGGGATCAGGCGGACTGGTGGTGATGGATGAAGATACATGCATGGTTGATGTTGCCAAGTTCTTTATGGGGTTCATCCAGCGTGAAAGCTGCGGCAAATGTATTCCCTGCAGGGAAGGTACCAAGAGGCTCCTTGAGATCCTGGAAAGTATCACTTCAAAGCCCGATGCAGCAAATACCGAGGCACTTGACCGATTCAAGGGGGTTATGCAGATTGAAAAACTGAGTCAGGTAATTAAGGACACTTCGCTTTGCGGACTTGGGCAGACAGCTCCCAATCCGGTACTGAGCACCCATAAATTGTTCAGGGATGAGTATGAAGCACACCTCTACGACCGGCAATGTCCGGCAGGTGTATGCCAGAACCTGAAGGTCTACAAGATTGATGTTGACAAGTGTACCGGTTGCACTGTCTGTATCAGAAAATGTCCTGTCGATGCGATTATCGGCAGTAAAAAGTCGCCCCACTTCATTGTGGAGGATAAATGTATAGGTTGCGGTGCCTGCTATGAAGCATGCAAGTTTGACGCAATAGAAGTAGTTTAATCAATTTAAACAATAGAGTCATGAGCTTTTTAATAAATGTCAACAATAAGAATATAGAGGCAAGGGATGGAGAAACCATTCTCGATGCAATGAAAAGAGAAGGGATACAGGTTCCAACCCTCTGTTATATAAAGGACAGGTTCCCGTCCGGTTCATGCCGCATGTGCGTGGTTGAAAATACAAAGAACGGACGTCTGGTTACTGCCTGCTCAACACCAGTAGAGGAGGGGATGAATATACAGACCCATTCCCCAAGGGTTATTGAATCGAGGAAGACCATAGTGGAGCTGCTTCTTTCCAATCACCCGGATGACTGTCTTTACTGTGTAAGGAACAGGAACTGTGAGTTACAGGACTTGTCCGAGGAGCTCCAGGTTCGTGAAAGGAGGATAAAGGGTGAAAAGAATACGATTCACCTTGACAGGTCAGGTGCAAGTATTGTACGTGATCCTGAGAAATGCATCCTTTGCGGGCGTTGTGTACGTATTTGCGAGGAAGTTATGGGAGTGGCCTGTATTGATTTTATTGACAGGGGGAGCAAATCTTTCATAGGCACAGCGTTTGACAAGTCAATCAACACTTCAAGCTGCGTAAACTGCGGTCAGTGTATTATGGTTTGCCCCACAGGAGCATTGACGGAGAAAAGCCATTTCACAGAGCTGATCTCGATGCTCAATAATCCCGAAAAAACTGTGATAGTGCAATACGCACCTTCAATCTCGGTTTCACTGGCTGAGGAGTTTGGCATGCCTCCAGGGGTTGATATAAATAATATAATGAATGCCGCTTTGCGCAAAATAGGTTTCAAATATGTGTTTGATACCACTTTTGCGGCTGACCTGACAATAATGGAAGAAGCTGCTGAGCTGATTGACCGTGTGAAAAACGGAGGCACCCTGCCTATGATAACAAGCTGCTGCCCGGGATGGGTGAAGTTTTCAGAGCAGTTTTATCCTGATATGTTGCCCAATCTGTCTACCTGCAAGTCGCCCCAGCAGATGCTGGGAGCCGTAGTCAAATCTCACTGGGCTTCGGAAAAGGGAGTCAATCCTGAAAATATCTACTCGGTGTCAGTAATGCCATGTACAGCAAAAAAGTTTGAGGCTCAGCGTGAAGAGATGACCTCAATGGGATTAAGTGATGTGGATGCCGTGCTCACAACCAGGGAGCTTGGTCAGCTCATAAGGATGTATGGCATAGATATTAAACAACTTGCTCCCGAAACAACCGATTCACCTCTTGGCTACAGGAGCTCCGCCGGAAAGCTGTTCGGTGCAAGCGGTGGAGTAATGGAGGCTGCAATAAGAACTGCTTATCACATGCTTACCGGCGAGGAGCTTGTAAGGTTCAAAATTGAACCCCTGAGAGGTATGAAAGGATGCAAGGAGGCCTCGATAGAGGTGAATGGACTGAAGCTTAATGTAGCGGTGGTGAATGGACTGGCAAATGCCAGGATCCTGCTGGATAGTGTAAACAGAGGGGAAAAGGATATTCACTTTATTGAGGTGATGGCATGTCCTGGTGGCTGTATTAATGGCGGGGGACAACACATAGGCGCATCTGAAGATGCTGTTATGGCAAGGATGAAAGCACTTTATGATATTGATGAAAAGGAGACTGTGAAGGTTTCGCACAGGAATCCGGATATTATAAAACTATATGAAACATTCCTGGGCAAGCCTCTTGGCGATAAGTCGCATAAGCTCCTTCATACCAATTATTTAAAGAGGGATGTTCTTTTGTAAATCATTATAACAACCGCAGCAATGGGTCATTCGAATAAAAATAAGGTGGTTACGACCGTAAAGGGTAAGTGCAGGGTTTGCTACACCTGTGTGAGGGAATGTCCCGTTAAGGCAATAAAGATAATTGACGGGCAGGCAGAGGTTTTGAGTGAAAGGTGTATTGGGTGCGGAAACTGTGTCAGCGTTTGCAGTCAGAATGCCAAGGTGGCGCTCGATCTTAAGGAGGAGGTTATGTCACTTTTGCGGAACAGTGAAAAGAAAGTTGTTGCACTTCTTGCACCCAGCTTCCCAGCCGAGTTTACCGAAATAGGTGATTACAGAAAGGTTGTGGGAATGGTTCGCAAACTCGGGTTTGATAAGATACAGGAGGTTTCTTTCGGGGCCGATCTTGTGGCAGGAAAGTATAAAGAGTTGTTGGAAAAAAGTGATGAGAAAGGCTATATATCGTCTGACTGCCCTGCAATTGTCTATTACGTTGAACATTACCATCCGGCTATGGTTGACAGGCTTGCTCCGGTTGCTTCACCTATGGTGGCAACTGCCAGGCTTGCCAGGCATATTTATGGAGACGATGTATACACGGTATTCATTGGTCCATGTATTGCTAAAAAAGCCGAATCAAATGAAGTTGATGAGGGTATTACATTTTCCGAGCTGAGAGAGCTTTTTGAAGAAAATTCAATTACTCCCGAAAATACGGAGCCTTCAGATTTTGATCCTCCACGTTCCGGCATGGGGGCACTGTTTCCCCTGAGCAGGGGGTTGCTCCAAAACGTAAAGAAATCAGACAATGTGGTAGAGGGCAACATAATTGTTGATGCCGGGAAGCACAACTTTATTGAGGCAATTAAGGAAATGGAAAGGGGGGAGATCACGGGCTACCATCTGGAGTTGTTGTGTTGCAACGGATGCATAATGGGGCCGGGTATGACCAGCAGGGAAAACTTCTATTTCAAATGGTCGCAGATAAGCAAATATGTTAAGATGAAGCTTCAGGATCTTGATATTGAGCAATGGAGGAAAGATGTTGAAAAATATGGCTGGTTAATAGACGTCAGTCAGAAGTTTAATCCGATGGACAGGCGTGAAGCAGTTCCTGAGGATGAAAAAGTGGAGAAAGTCCTCCAGGAAATAGGTAAGCTCAGTGAGTCAGACCATCTCAATTGCGGTGCATGCGGTTATGAAAAATGTTATGACCATGCTGTTGCAATTGTACAGGGTTATGCTGAAGAAGAGATGTGCCTGCCCTTTAATATTGAAAAGCTTCATAAGTATATTGAAGAGCTAAACCAGACCAATGAGAAGCTAAAGAATACCAAACTGGAGCTGAGGCATTCGGAGAAGCTTGCCAATATGGGACAGATTTCGGCCGGAATAGCCCATGAACTTAACAATCCGCTTGGAGTGATCACCATGTACAGCAATATCCTGCTGGACGAGCTTCCTAAAGGCGATGAAAAAAGGGAGGATGCAGAGCTTATTGTGAAGCAGGCTGAAAGGTGCAGGAAGATAGTGGGCGGACTCCTTAACTTTGCAAGAAAGAACAGGATAAAGGTGCAGGAAGTCGATATTGAGGAGTTTATCCGCGAAGGTTTAAACTCTTTTGTGGCGCCTGACAATGTTAAGGTAACTGTCAGCACAAACCTGGATGATCCATGGATTATGATCGATCCCGACCAGATGATGCAGGTATTCACAAATCTCTTCAAGAATGCTGTTGAGGCAATGCCTGAGGGGGGAGAGCTGAAGGTAACTGTTGACGGGAACGGCAACAACAGGAATGTTGAGATAAGGATAAGTGATACAGGATGCGGCATACCGGAAGAGCATAAGGATAAACTGTTCACACCCTTTTTTACTACCAAGGATGTTGGGAAGGGTACCGGACTCGGGCTGCCTCTGGTATACGGGATTATTAAAATGCACAGCGGGAAGGTCAGGGTAGAGTCCAATGCCGATCCGGAAGCAGGACCTACAGGAACTGAATTTATTATTACATTACCAAGAATTGCTTAAAGTGCAGTTGCATGAAACCCCCATAAAACTATGGCAGACATAAAAACAATCAACAAATATGGGGGTTTCATCAACGTTCATTTAAAAACAGGGTGGTGAAAATCAGACATTAAAATTTAATGAACTTAGTTTTTGTCAAAATAACCAAAAGAATGTAAATTTAACTAGTAGATATGATGAAGACAAATGATAAAAAAACCATTTTCCTCGTAGATGATGACGTAGATTACATCTTTCAGATGAAAACTATGCTGGAGAATTTGGGATTTGAAGTGATTACAGCATCAGGTCAGAAGGAAGCTGAAGAGATGCTGGATAAAATTGAACCTGATCTGGCTATTCTGGACTTGATGATGGAGAACAAGGACAGTGGCTTCATACTTAGTCACCGTATTAAGAACCGGTTCCCTGATGTCCCGATAATAGTCGCTACAGCACTCACTGCCGAAACAGGCATGATATTCAGTCTGGAAGATGAGTCAGACAAGAAATGGATCAAGGCGGATGTTTACCTTGAAAAAGGGCTAAGGCCTGATCAGTTGCAGCGTGAAATAAACAAACTGTTAAAGTTATAACCATGAGTGTACTTAAATTGCTTGTTGTGGATGACGAACCCGGCATCCGGTCAGGTGCAGAGAGGGTTCTTAAAAACCACTCGGTAGGCTATCCTTTCATGGATGAGGATTTTACTTTTGAGATCCTTCAGGCAGCAACAGGGGAGGAGGCGATAGAGGTCATCGAATCGACAAAGGTTGATATAGTGCTGCTTGACAACAAGTTGCCCGGAATTGACGGGATTGATGTGCTTGAATATATCAACAAAAAGGAGTATGATATTGCCGTGATGATGATCACGGCATTTGCTTCTCTTGATCTTGCTATTAAAGCAACAAACTACGGGGCGTATAACTTTATGCCCAAGCCTTTCAAGCCCGAGGATCTTAAGACATCTGTTGAGAACATCACTAAAAACCTGTATCTCAAGCGCATGACGCGTAAAATGAAAGAGGAGGGTGAAAAAGACAGGTTCCAGTTTCTTTCTGTTCTGTCTCACGAGCTCAAATCGCCTATCAATGCCATTGAAGGTTATCTGAGGATGATGAGGGACAAGCAGATTGGAGACACAATTGACGATTATATGGAGATGATTGAGCGTTCTATGGAGCGGATAAAGGGGATGCGTTCACTTATATCAGATCTGCTTGATCTTACCCGCATAGAGTCGTGCAGGGAGAAGAGGG
>PUMT01000051.1 GCA_003551495.1 Bacteroidota bacterium | reverse complement strand
TGCACAAAAATATCTTGGCAATTGCTGTTGCCCAGCTTCCGCTGCCTATTACGGCAATTTCGGGATTTTCAGGCATAATCATTTTTTGTAATCTGGTTGCTCATTAAGCCACCGGCTGACTTCATCAGGTGAGGGATTGCTGAATCCCAGCTTGTATTTCTTGTTGTAGCCGCAAAGTTCATTATGCAGTTTACCTGGCCTGGCTGATTTCAGGCTCTCAACCGTGGGATACCCCAACTTACGGATGACTTTGACCCATTCTGCCGGTATGCCGAGTGACATGAACTGTTCGTCGTCATCGCTTTTTTCTTTCTTCAGAGGCTTCATTTGCGGGAAAAATATAACATCCTGTATGGAGTTCGAATCGGTCATGATCATTGCCAGGCGGTCAATTCCAATACCAAGTCCGGCTGTCGGCGGCATACCAGACTCAAGTGCCTTCAGGAAATCCTCGTCAATAACCATTGCCTCGTGGTCTCCGCGTTCACCAAGCTTTGCCTGCTGCAAAAACCTTTCCCTTTGATCCAGAGGGTCATTTAGTTCGGAAAAGGCATTACACAACTCCTTGCCATTTACTATTGCCTCGAACCTCTCTACAAGTCCGGGTTTATCCCTGTGTTTCCTGGCCAGCGGCGACATCTCCACTGGATAATCGGTAATAAATACAGGCTGTATAAGTTGTGGTTCACACTTCTTTCCGAAAATTTCATCTATCAGTTTACCTTTCCCCATGGAATTATCAACTTCAGCTCCCAGATCTTCAGCCACCTCATAAAGTTCCTTCTCGTTCATTCCGGAAATATCGATACCTGTAAACTCCCTGATCACTTCAAACATTGTGTACCTTTTCCAGGGACGCGCGAAGTTGATCAGCCTTTCACCCACTTTCACCTCTGTTTTACCGTGCAGGTCAAGGGCTACCTTTTCTATCATCTCTTCAACCAGGTCCATCATCCAGTTATAGTCCCTGTAAGCAACATATAGCTCTATCATTGTAAACTCCGGATTGTGAAAACGACTCATGCCTTCATTCCGGAAATCTTTGGAAAACTCATACACTCCTTCATATCCTCCGACGATAAGCCTTTTAAGGTAAAGTTCATTTGCAATCCTCAGGTAAAGCGTAGTATCCAGCTTGTTGTGGTATGTTTTGAAAGGGCGGGCTGCAGCACCTCCATATACTGGTTGCAGTACAGGTGTTTCCACCTCAAGGTATGACCTTTCGTCAAGGAACCTTCTGATGGAATTTATCATCTCTGTTCTTTTTACAAAGACATTTCTAATTTGCGGGTTAACGATCAGGTCGAGATAACGCTGGCGATACCGCTGATCGGGATCACTGAAAGCATCATATGTTTTACCTTCCTTTTCCTTTACTACAGGCAGGGGAGAGAGAGATTTTGCAAGAAGGATTAACTCTTTTACATGTACAGATATTTCTCCCATTTTAGTTACAAAAACAAACCCTCTGATACCAATAATATCACCTATATCGAGAAGCTTTTTGAAAACCTTGTTGTACATTGTATTGTCTTCACCCGGACATATATCGTCGCGGCGAACGTATATCTGTATCCTTCCCTTTTCGTCCTGTATCTCAGCAAATGAAGCATTGCCCATTATGCGGCGGGTCATTATCCGGCCGGCAATTGAAACATCACGGAAATTGTTTTTTTCAGGATCGTAATTCTCAAGTATTTCCACTGATGTGGTATTGGTTTCGAAAGTACCCGCAGGATAAGGATCAATACCAAGGCTTCGAAGCTCTTCCATTGCCTCTCTTCTGATAATTTCCTGTTCACTCAAATGCTGGTTTGTCATTTCCGGTATAGTTTTTCTGCAAAGATATAACAATATTTATTCATCGCCAGAATGAGCAAAACGGATGAAGCCCCGCTGAAAACCAAATCAGCCTGCTGAAGAATTTATGCCCGTAAAACCTTACTTCCGCTTAAATGGTTTATTGGAAAGATTTACATGACACTGCTTATATTTACGATTTTTTAATGTAATTTTATGACCTCAAATATGCGGGCTTTTTTATGGAGAAAAGGGTGACAAAAAAACTGCCCCCCTGGATGAAAATGAAACTCCCGGCGGGCTATAGTTATTCAAGAGTGAAAAACCTCCTGAAAAAACACCGCCTGCATACAATTTGCACCAGCGGTAATTGTCCCAATACCGGTGAATGCTGGGGCAACGGTACAGCAACATTTATGATACTGGGAGATATTTGCACCCGCAACTGCAAATTTTGCGGTGTCAAAACCGGAAGGCCACTTCCTCCTGATGTGGATGAACCTTTGCGCATAGCCAGTTCTGTGCAAATACTGGGACTCAGGCATTGCGTAATTACATCGGTTGACAGGGACGATCTGAAAGACGGCGGCGCATACATCTGGGCTGAAACTGTCAGTGCGGTCAAACAGCTCAACCCCGACACAACAGTTGAAGTTCTGATTCCCGACTTTAACGGAAAAGAATCACTTGTAAAAATGGTTATAGATGCTCAACCGGAAGTGATCTCGCACAACCTGGAAACGGTAAGAAGGCTCACTCCCCGGATCA
>PUMT01000236.1 GCA_003551495.1 Bacteroidota bacterium | reverse complement strand
TAAATATAATTGATCAGTTTGCTGCAATCAGTAAAAGTAGAAATTTTTCAACCAATAATAACCAAAACAAGTACAAATTCATTTAAAAACGGCGGCAGCGGGGGAAATATTTTTTTCCGGACTCTCATACATCCAAAAAAAACCAAATAGTAACTAACCACTACCCGGTATTGTGGTTTTAAACCGGGTTACTGTAAATACCGGACTTTATCGTGCACCGGACTTTCAGGCAAATCTCCTCCCGCAATCGTAACCCGGTCAAAGCCCGCCAGGGCATCACCGTTCAATACAGGCAAATCCCTGCCAATTATAAAGCCCGGCCCCGGTCAGGCCAAACCCTTACGTAATCCCAATCAGTGAAAACCTCGGATGTGCCTCCGGTCAGGCAAAACCCGTTCGTAGTCCAATTAAGTCAAACCCGGACGTGACACCGGTAAGGCCAAACCCGGACGCAAATACAACCCGGTCAAAGTCAGGATTTTCCGGTTTTTCACCCCTCTGATGTTTCAGCAATTGCCTTCCTTTCTCCTCTACTTTGTAAATAAAAGTTCCCTGTATTTTGGAAGAGGCCATATACCGTCATCAACAATAAGTTCCAGGTGGTCTATCTGATAACGTATCGAACTGAGGTAAGGTTTCACATTTGTTGAGTATTCTCGGGCTTTTTCCCTTATATCTTCAATAACATTTGCCTTTTTCCTCTCTTCGATCATTTCATGCACCTCGCTTTTTACAAGCGAAGCTCTTTCCGATATTTCCCTTATCATCTCCAGCTGCCTGGCTGCAAGTTTTTTGAAATCCTTTTCCGGGAAAAGCTCTTTCAGCCCCTTTACATTCTCTATCAGAACATTCTGGTAACGGTAAACTGTGGGTAGTATGTGGTTAATTGACAGGTCACCGAGAACCCTTGCTTCGATCTGCAGTTTCCTGGTGTACTTTTCAAGATTTATCTCATAACGGGCTTCCAGTTCCCTTTCAGTCAAAACCCTGTTCTCAGTAAAAAGCTTTTTGGTTTCTTTGCTTGTTATTGCCTCCATGGCTGACAGTGTATCCTTTATATTGGTCAGCCCCCTGCGTGCCGCCTCTTCTTCCCATTCACCTGAGTAGCCGTCACCATCGAAAAGTATATTTCTGGAATTGATTATAAGATCCTTTAACACCTGAAATATTGCCTCATCCTTTTTGAGTTTTTTTGTTTCTATAATTTCGTCAACTTCCTTTTTGAATTTTTTAAGCCGGTCAGCAACAATGGTGTTCAGTACAATAACCGGAGCCGATACATTGGCGGAAGAACCAACAGCCCTGAACTCAAATCTGTTGCCTGTAAAGGCAAAAGGAGACGTCCGGTTCCGGTCTGTGTTGTCAGGAAGGAGTTCGGGTATTTTGCCCACATCAAGTTTCAGTTCGGCCTTCATATCCGGAGTCATCTTCTTATCTGTTACCCGGTTTTCTATTTCATCAAGAATTGAATTCATCTGTTCACCCAGAAAAACAGACATAATTGAGGGTGGCGCTTCATCAGCCCCCAGTCTTTCTTCATTTCCCAGGGAAACTATACTTGCCCTCAGTATATCCTGGTTGTCAAATACACTTTTAATAATATTTACCAGAAAAGTAATGAAAAGCAAATTGTTTTTTGGGGTTTTACCGGGCGATAGCAGGTTTACACCGGTATCGGTCACCATCGACCAGTTACAGTGCTTTCCCGAACCGTTTATCCCCTTATAAGGCTTTTCATGGAATAGAACCTGGAATTTATGCCGTTGTGCAACTTTTTTCATAATGGTCATAAGCAGCTGGTTATGATCAACAGCAAGGTTGGCTTCCTCAAAAACCGGTGCACATTCATACTGGTTAGGCGCAACCTCATTGTGGCGGGTTTTTACGGGAATACCGAGCTTATACGCTTCAATCTCAAAATCCCTCATAAATGAAGCTACCCTTAAAGGAATAGAACCGAAGTAGTGGTCGGCCAACTGCTGGTCTTTGGCTGAAGAATGCCCCATAAGTGTCCGCTCAGTAAGCTTCAGGTCGGGACGGGCATTGTACAAAGCCTCATCAACGAGAAAGTACTCCTGTTCACAACCAAGGGTAACATTGACCCCTTCCACATTCCTGTCAAATAAGTTGCATACTTCAACAGCAGCACTTTCAAGATTTGCAAGAGACCTCATAAGCGGAGTCTTGAAATCAAGTGAGTCTCCTTTAAAGGAAACAAAAACCGAAGGGATACAAAGAGTGTTTTCCATAACAAAAGCAGGGGAAGAGGGATCCCATGCGGTATAACCCCTGGCCTCGAATGTATTTCGCATACCGCCGCTCGGAAAGCTTGAGGCATCGGGCTCCTGTTGAGCAAGTTTTCCGCCGTCGAAATTCTCGATAACCCCCGAGCCTGAAAACGACTCAAAAAATGCATCGTGTTTTTCTGCAGTTGTACCTGTAAGCGGGTGAAACCAGTGTGTGTAATGGGTTGCACCACGCTCGATTGCCCAGGCCTTCATACCGGAGGCTATCTGGTTGGCAACCTTCCTGTCAAGTTTGGTGCCGTGTTCAATTGAATCCATAACACATTTGTAGGCTTCACGTGACAGATACTCCTGCATCCTGCGGCAATC
>PUMT01000126.1 GCA_003551495.1 Bacteroidota bacterium | reverse complement strand
TCGTCCCTGCCGTCGTCAGCCCCGGGGGAAACGAGCGATATCCGAGCGGATCCGACCTGCCATGGCCGTGATGTGCCTCGCGACCATGCATTATGATGAGGGGGCGCACGTTGCCCCTGCTACGGCCACGGCTAGGCAGCGGCCGGATCACACTGGCAAGCACGAGGAATTGCTTGAACATGAGCCAACAGCTCCGCATCGGCATCATCGGAATGGGCATCGGACGACAGAATGCCCGGGCGCTGGCAGCCAACCCACGCGCGGTGGTCACAGCGCTGTGTGACCTCGAGCAGCAGAGAATGGACGAGGTGGCGCGTGAGCTGCCGGAGCCAGTGGAGAGCTTCACCGACTACAAGGCCCTGTGCCGCGATTCGCGGATCGATGCGGTGTTCATCGGCTCGCCGAATCAGCTTCACGTGCCGATGGGGCTGGAAGCGGTCCATCGCGGCAAGCACATCCTCGTGACCAAGCCGCTGGCCGATACCGAACAATCCGCGGCGGAGCTGGTGGAGGCCGCGGAGAAGGCGGGGGTGGTCGCCATGATGTCGTTGTCGACGCGCTTCAGCCCGGCGGTGCGCCACCTCGGGGCGACCGCATCGGATGGGGACTTTGGTGAGCTGTACTACGCACGGGCGCGCAGCATCCGCCGAAGCGGCATCCCGGCGTGGAACCTCGGGTTCATCCAGTGCGGCGGTGGCGCATTCCGCGACATGGGTGTGCACGCTCTCGATGCGGCGTGGTGGCTGCTTGGCCGGCCCGAGCCGGTCAGCATCACCGGCGTGGCGGGTGCCCGCTTCGGACCGCGCGGGATGGGATACTGGGACTTCAAGGCTGTCAGCCGCGAGGTCTATCGGCATTACGAGAGCGATGACTACGCCGGTGGGTTCGTCCGTTTTGATGGCGGCATCGGGCTTCAGATCGAGAGCTTCTGGGCCTCGCATCAGCCGCCGGAGTTCCAGATCGAACTCTTCGGCACCGAGGCCGGCGCCAGGTTGCAACCTCTGTCGATCTATCGGACCCATCATCATGTCCCGCACGACACCACCATCAACCTGCCCAAGGGGCCAAGCGCGTGGGACAACATCGCCGCGCACTTCATCGACTGTTGCCTCGATGGTGTGGTCTGTGAGGCGCCGGTGCGCGATGGGCTGATGGTGCAGCGAATGCTCGAGGCGCTGCTCGACAGCACACAGAAGGGTCGCGAGGTGCGTCTCGACGGCAGCCGATGTGTGACATAGTGACTATGATAACATCATTCCCTTACATCGCGGAGCCCGACCATGAGCATGAGTCTCGGATTCATCGGTGGCAAAAAGCCTGATCAGACCGAAACCGCCGCCGCGCTCGCCCGTGAGTGCGGCTACGAGGCCCTCGAATTCGACTACTGGCGCGATTTCGAATCGCTGACCGATGAGGCCATCAACGGACAGGCGCGGGCGCTTCAGAAGCACGGCATCGGGGTCTCAGCCTACGGGCTATGGGGCTACAACCACATCGCCGCCGATGAAGCTGAACGCGCTCATGCCCATGCCATGCTCGAGCGCGCCATCGGCTATGCCCGGACGCTCGGCGCCCGGACGATGGTGCTGTCGACGGGTGATCTGCGTGGTGAGCCATTCGGTCGCAAGCTCGACATCTTTCTCGAGACGATGATGCCTTTCCTCGAGCGCATCGAGGCGGCGGGGATGATCCCCACGTTTTACGCCCTGCATGGCAACACGATGTTCGCCAGTCTCGAAGCGTACGAGCGCGCGTGGGAACGGTTGCCGGGCCTGAAGATGAAATTCGATGCGGCCAACTGGCTTGCGGCCGGCGCCGATTATCTCGAGGTGCTCCGGCGCTACGGCCACAAAATCGGCCACGTGCACATCAAGGAGGCCATCTTCAAAGACAACCGCACCGTGTCGCAGCCGCCGGCGGGCATGGGCGACATGCCGTGGGGCCGGATCATGACATTCCTCCACGAGCACGAATATGATGGCTGCCTGTCACTCGAGCCGCACATGGAGCCCTGGAAGAGCGGAGATGGGCTGAAAAAAAATCTGGTGTTGTCCAAACGCCACATCGATCAGTTTCTGCTTTAGACCTCAAACAAGCGAATAATCCGGCCCGATCCGGGGATAAAGGTGCAGCACGATCCGCGCAGCAGTGCCCGCTCACCGCTGGGGCGGGCTTGGTCGGGGTGGCGGGTTGTGCTGTGGCATGAGGCACCTGCTGGGGGGTTGGGGGCCGTGGCGGACCGGGACATCCGTATCCCGGCTTCGTGTGCTGGCCGTCAGCACTGCATGGGAGTGCGCACGGCCTCGACCAGCCGCAGCAGCACACCCTGCCACGGGTTCCACGCCAGCAGGCGGAAGATGATCTTTCTCCCGGTGCGCACCACCTGCGCCGGGATGTTCGTGAACCGGTTGCAGAAGGTGCGGAACTCCATCCGCAGGATGCGGTGCTTCTCGCTGCGATGCCGCTCACGCCATCGCGGCGACTCGGGCAGGCACAGCCCCACCCAGGCCTTGAGCGTCCAGGTGTCAGCGGGCGCCCAAATCCGGCCAGTGATGGGCGCCGTGAAAACCGGCCACAACCAGGGAGGGTTCGCCTTGTAATCTGAGGCCCCCATGTCGGGGCTGGAGATTGACG
>PUMT01000014.1 GCA_003551495.1 Bacteroidota bacterium | reverse complement strand
CTGGAGCGCTGGTTCAATCCAGCCGGCGTGGACACAGACCGGGACAGCGTGCTGCTGTCACTATTCAAGCCCGACAGCAAGGGCGGGCAGGGTGCGCCGCAGCAGAGCGCGCCGCGTGATGACCTGGACTCAGACATCCCTTTTTAGGAGAGCAAAATTGATTAAGAGCATTGAACAGGCAAAGAAGATTCAGGCGCGGCGCGCTGCTGCTAAAAAACGCGGGTACGCCAAGGCTGTGCGGCGCTGCCTGAAGCGCGAGGCCGGCGACTACCAGAAAGTCAAGCAGTCGCTGCCTGTGTCCTGGTAGCCATGCGCTACGCCTTCGCGCAAAACCTGATACGGCTTTTCAACCAATGCCGGGTGGGCTACCACCTGAGCTGTGCAGCCGCAGCAGCGCATGAGGATGGCGACGAACGGCGGGATGCAATTCTGGCACTGATGACCGACGAAGAGCGCGAAAAGGCGCGGGAGGCACGAAATGGCAACAGCAGAAATTAAAATCTCAATTGACCACGCGGCTAATGTGGCTTTGATCAACTTTGCTCAAGCTATGTGGGATCAGCACAAAGTGCGTATAGATAGCGTTGATTTCGACTGGCTTGAGGCGGTCGGGGCTGAAGGCACCACAAATATCGCGCTTTCTTGCAAGGTTGGCGCGTCTGGTTTCGCGGGAGGCGGGCGTGTTAAATCGTGAGCAGTGGGACAACGCAGACGAAACACGGCAGGCGGTAAAGCGCCGCCTGATTAATTGGGGCTGGCACTACCGGGGCGGCGGGGACAATCTTGGCTATCCTGACCACCAGCCGTTCACAACACCACCGGCCCGCGTTCAGTCGCGCCCACCTGAATACATCGGGCAGGATGACGCGGACAGAGTGGAGTATCTGATCACTACCGGCGCTCAGGCCAGCCTTGTCGGTCTGCGCAATTTGATCATCCTCAAGACTGAGTACGTCACCGGGCACTTGACGCAAGAGAGCAGGGCGAAAAGCCGGGGATTAAGCCGCAGCACTTACCAGCGGCGGGTCGCTGATGCGGATTTTTGGTTCTACCGGCTGTCGCGCGTTTTCGACACTTGACAAAATGGGCAGAAAAGTGTATTTTTCTGGTAGCGTTGCAATAGTTGCGACCAAGAGCCGCCAAAGTGCGGCTTTTTGCGTTTTTAGCCCCGGTCCCTCCTGCGCTGTAACTGCCAGCGTTAAACCCGCACGCCGCCGGGGCGCATGCACGGCGCGCGGGAGCAGACTCACCTATTGCCCGGCAATGCTGGGCTTTTTTATTCTCGGGGCACCGATGGACGGACTGGACAAGATCGCGTTGGAGTTTGCGGTTGCCGGATGTTCGGTCGTTCGCGGCTCCCTTGCTGACGTGCCTTGCCTGACCGTAGCAGCGGCAGGAAATACGATCCTGGTGCTGGTTGGCGACCCTAATTCGCGCGAAGGCCGGAAGGCGGCCGATATGTGGAGCGCTCAGCTTTGCTGGTGTGCAGATCGGACCACGGCGCACGCCATCGCCAAATGCCTGCAGGCTGGCGAGTTCAGCGGCGATAGTTAACAACACCCGGCCGCCTCTCACTGAAGCGCACCGCGCCGGGTTACTTCATCCTTAGGAGCGCACCATGAAAATCATCCGACTTAACTCCATTTTTGCATTGCTGGTGGCTTTTTGCCTGGCTGCGCCCGCCTTTGCCAGCCCTGCTGGCCTGTGGTACGCCCCGGCAAATGACGGCGCGGGCATGTGGATCACCGAGGACATGGGTGCCGGCCATTTTGTGCAGTGGCACATGTATCGGCGCGACCAGTCGAGCGCGTTCGTGGTGTCGGGCGAGGGCTGCTTTGAGCTGCCCTGCGTGATCCCGCTGCACGAGCCCCGTGCGCCGTTCATGGGCGGCGCGGTCGATCTGGGCCCGGCTATCGGCACACTCGAGCTGCACGCGACTGATGCAGGCCTGCGGGCTGTGTACGATCTGCGTGCCTTCGATCCGGATAGCTGCACTGGCATCACGCCGGGTGGGTTGCTCCTGAATCGGTGCGTGGGCACAATCAATCTGACGCTGTTGGCGCGATAAGCGATGGGGAGGCTGCTGCAATGATTTACGTCATGACCGTAGGCGCGCTCGCGCTGATCGTCGCTTCGGTGATCGCCGTCGGCATGATTCCTCGGATTCGGGCTTTCCGGGTTACGGACTGGATTCGATCAGCCGGTTGAGAATATCAGCCTGAGTCAGCACGGGCCACCGAGGCGGCTCGCGTCGGCCCGCTTCCCAATTCTTGACGGTCTGCGGGGTGACCGCCAGCAGTTCGGCGGCTTCGGATTGAGATAATCCCGCATCAGCGCGGGCCTGTTTGAGTTGGGCGGCAAAGGTCATGCCAGCGAGTAAACCGTTACGCGCGAAGCCGTGTAATAGCGGCTGGTCACTTTGCCCTCTGACTCAAATTTTTTCATCATCTTGGTTGCCTTTTGCTGGTTGATTGGGAACGCGCCCGTGATGTCTCGAACGCTCAGGCTCAGGTTGCTGTGTTCGGTTGACCATTTTGCGAAAAACTCGGTGGCGTTCATGCCGTGCTCCTTGTTGGTGTTTGCTGATCTGTTAGGTAACAGTGTATATCAATAGGGTAACGCTGTCAACCACTTT
>PUMT01000180.1 GCA_003551495.1 Bacteroidota bacterium | reverse complement strand
GGTTCGTCGTCATGAGTTTCTCCAAGACGGTTCATCGATCCGTTGCGCAGGTCTTTCACCATTATCACTTCGTATCCCGGCCAACGCGGATCACCCCTGTCGGACGTGAATGCAAGATAGTTGCCGCAGGGTGAATAAAGGGGGCTTGAATCACCGCCTCCCAGATCTACCAGCAGTTCTACAGCTCCGCTGTCCGCCGGAACCGTGGAAATGCTTGTCCCTGGCCAGTACTCCAAACCCGGGCGGGGCTGATGGTCGAAAACCAGCGTATTGTCATCAGGTGACCAGTCGAAACTGCCTACATGGAATTCCCCTTCGGTCAGCCGCTGTATTTCTGCAGTTTCGTCGCATCCTGGGTTGACCTCAAATACGTAGAGGTGGGAATAGTTCAGGTCTTCTCCAACCACATTCACGTCTTCACGTTCCCTTCTGCGCCGGCGTTGTTCTTCTGACGGCGGATCGACCATCGTGAAAGCAATATGGCTGCCGCTGTTTGACCAGCTATAACGTCCTACGCTGCCTTCTGCTTTTGTTACCTGCCATGCTTCCCCGCCAGAAGGATCGATCATCCATATCTGGTTTCCGTCTTCGCCCCGGGTTGAGGTGAAAGTAATAAATTCCCCGTCAGGTGACCACTGTGGGTTGGATGAGGAGACTTCACCCCGTGTGAGCTGAAACTGACGCGAACCGTCACTCTTTACCAGATGGATATGAGTAAGATAGTCGCTTTTTTCTCCTTCGGTTCTGGATTCTGAAATGGTAAAGGCAATCCATTCCCCACAGGGAGAAATTGATGTACCGCCCACTCTTTTGAAGTTTTCTACCATGTACCTGGGAGTCCATATTTCTTCGCCGTTACCGGTATCTCTTTCGCTTTGACCTGCAGCATTCAGGCCAGAGGTAGTGGCTGCCCAGAAAAACAACATGATCAGGATTGTAAGGTTTTTTTTCATAGTTTATTTGTTTATGGTTTGAATTAAGTCATTATGAGGTAAAGTTTTGTTGTATATAATTTTCCTGCAATGCTCCTGTTGCCAGGAATTGTGGATAATTGACCGGCAGTATCAAGCATTTGCATCGTAAATAAGTATGTTTAAAAAATAAAATTAATAAAAAAAAAGAACTGTATTTAAAGTAAGATTGAACCGTTTGAAGTCATCCGTCAGGGAAACACCTACAGTCCTGTTAAAGAGCATACTCACCAAAAATCCAGACCTTTTTTTATAAATTGCATAATTCAGGTGTACACTGTTACCGTTAGTATAGTTAAATAATTATGAATTTATTCCTGTATGAGTGAAAATTGCCGGCGTCAATTTTTGAAGAGAATTATTGCAGGAAGCGCATTTCTGGCTTCCGGGGGTTATTTTTTACTCAGGACTGACAAGAAACTGCCTGACGCCACATTAAATAATCCGGAATCTGAAAGTATGCACATGATTCAAAACAGAACCGGGAGTGAAGCCATGTTTTACCAGCAGGTATCAAATGGCAGGGTTCAATGCCTTCTTTGTCCCCACAGCTGTACTCTGGATAATGGGAGTACCGGCTTCTGCAGGGTCAGAAAGAATTTTGACGGCAAACTTCACACCCTGGTGTACGGATATCCCTGTACTTACGATATAGGCCCCATTGAAAAAGCTCCGCTTTATCATTTTGTTCCCTCCCACAACAGGCTTTGTATTGCAACCGTGGGGTGTAACCTGAGATGCAGGTATTGCCATAACTGGCACATTTCGCAGAGATCTCCCGGTCAGGTTAGGGAATATGAGATTTCAGCCGAAGAGATGGTAGAAGAGGCACCACGAAGAGGTGTTAATTCGATATCCTTCACTTATACTGAACCAACGGTATTTTATGAATATATGCTCGGGATTAGCCGGCTGGCAAAGGAGAAAAATATTAAAACAAGTATTGTTTCAAATGGATATATTAATCCGGAACCGATGCGCAAATTGCTTCCTCATCTGGATGCCGTAAAAATTGACTTGAAATCTTTCAGCGAAGATTTTTACGAAAACATAACTTCTGCAAGTCTTGAGCCTGTGAAGAGAACACTAAGGATTGTAAGGGAGGAAGGAGTATTCCTGGAAATTGTCAACCTGGTTGTACCCGGTCTCAACGATGATCCGGGTGAAATAAGAAGTATGTGCAACTGGATAAAGGATAATCTGGGTGACGAAGTGCCGGTTCACTTCAGCAGGTTTTCACCAACATACAGGTTAACCGAATTGTCGCCAACACCTGTGAGCACTTTGGAAATGGCTGTAAGAATAGCATATGAAACCGGATTAAAATATGTTTATATCGGGAATGTGCCAGGCCATAAGCACAATTCCACATTTTGCCCGGACTGCAAAGAAAAGCTGATTGAGCGTGCCCATTTTACAATACTTGCCAATAATATTGAAAAAGGGAAATGCAGGTTTTGCGGTTATGCAATTGCAGGAATATGGGAGATAGGTTAATATTTTTTCAGATCTTTATTCTGAAAGGATCATTGCTTAATGAAAGAGAGTTTATCACAGAATAATGACCAGTGTATGACCCATACAGGCCGGAGAAACTTTATCGTTAAAGTGTTGACAGGAAGCACAGCTATTCTTTCTGCAGGGGCTGTATTTAAAAAAAACTCGTTGTGTTTATCGGGGCAGACTCCATTTTCACCCGGCCTGCATGGAAATGAGTGTCTTTTGCCTTTCAGCTGTTCTGCACACTATTCTGCATCGGGAATTGCCAATGATAACAGGCACAGACCTGCCGCCTTTCAGGGAACAGAGGCAAAATTCTATTCTTTGGTTGAATCAAAACGTTTACGTTGCGATTTGTGTTTCCGTAATTGTTTAATAAATGAGGGAGATACCGGTTTCTGCAGGGTTAGAAAAAATGTTGAAGGCAAACTTTACAGTATGGTTTACGGAAGGCCTGCCGGACTTCAGATTGACCCGATAGAAATGGAGCCTATGTACCACATGTTCCCGGGTCACCAAAACCTTTGTGTTTTCACAGCATCCTGCAATTTTCGCTGCAGGCATTGTCACAACTGGCACATTTCGCAAAGGGGGCCGGATGAGGTTGCATCAAAAGAGCTTTCCCCCGATGAAGTTGTGGAAACAGCAATAAATAAAAGATGCAGATCAATCTCACACAGCATAAATGAGCCGGCTGTGTTTTATGAATATATGTACGATATAGCAAGTATTGCAAAGGAAAGAGGATTGATGACCCTTTTTCATACAAACGGTTACCTGAACGAAAAGCCTTTAAGAGAGGTACTGGAAGTTATGGATGGAGTAACGGTAGACCTGAAAGCTTTTACAGAAAGTTTTTACAGGGAGATATCCTCTGCAAGTCTTGAGCCGGTTCTTAGATCTCTAAAAATTATAAAGGAAGAAAAAGTACACCTTGAAATAGTAAATCTTGTAATACCTTCACTTAACGATAATGCTGATGATATAAGAAGCATGTGTACCTGGATCAGGGATGAGCTGGGTGATTCAGTGCCCCTGCACTTTAACAGGTTTACCCCGACCTACAAACTTTCCGGGTTGTCCCCAACACCTGTCAGGACGCTAGAGAGTGCAGCCGGAATAGCTTTTGATATTGGATTGAAATATGTTTATGTCGGCAACCTGCCGGGGCATAAATATAATTCTTCATATTGCCCTTCCTGCGGTGAAAGGCTGATATACCGGACTCATATATCAGTTATTGAAAACAACCTGGACAAAGGTAGTTGCAATTCATGCGGTTTTCACATTGAAGGTATTTGGGAAGATGCGGAATAATTAGCACATACGTTTTTTAGAAAAAACTATAATCATATAAAGGAGCGAGCTATGGTTGACAAAAAACGAAGGGAATATCTCAAAAAATCATTAATAGTAACTGCAGCGGCAATATCGGGCGGCTACTTTCTGCATGTCATCAACAGAAACAGCACCGCCCGCACAAGTGCCTTGTACCCCGGAACAGCACCAACTGGTGAAGGTACTTTTAAGCCGCGGCCATCGAGCCGCAATTACAATAATATATCAGCTGGCAAGGAAGCGATGTATTACACTGTAACTGAAAGGAACAGGGTGCGGTGTGATCTGTGTTACCGGACTTGTTCCATAAGCGATGGCAGGAGGGGGTATTGCAGGAACAGGGAAAACCGGGGAGGCAAGTTGTACAATGTTGTTTACGGACGTCCGTCCGCAGTGCACGTGGATCCTATTGAGAAAGAGCCCCAGCATCATATGCTGCCCGGCACTGATATACTTTGCCTTGGGACTGCAGGATGTAATTTCAGGTGCAGGCACTGTCACAACTGGCATCTTTCACAGCGAACAATTGAAGAGATTGGCGATTATTACGACCACCCGCCAGAAATGGTTGTGAAAAATGCTCTTGAGCTGGGTGTTCCCACAATATCGGCCACCTATAATGAGCCCACCTCCTTTTACGAATACCTCCTTGATTATGCAAAGCTGGCTAAGGAGAACGGACTTAAAATCCTTTGGCATACGAATGCTTATATGAAACCCGATCCTTTAAAAGAGCTTCTCCGGTACACCGATGCTGTTACGGTTGATCTGAAAGGGTTTTCAGCTAAAGCATATGATAATTCGGATGCAGAACTTGAACCTGTTCTGGAAACCCTGAAAATAATCAAAGAAGAAGGGGTGTGGCTGGAAATTGTGAATCTTGTTATACCTTCAATAAACGATTCAATGCAGGAAATCAGGTATATGTGCGAATGGATAAGAGACACCCTGTCACATGAGGTACCGCTTCATTTTTCAAGGTTTTTTCCTAATTACAGGCTGACCAACATTCAGGCAACACCGGTCCAAACCCTTGAAAGAGCTTACAGCACTGCAAGGGATGCAGGGATCGACTATATAACAATAGGCAATGTTCCCGGCCACAGGCATAACTCTACATTTTGTCCGAAATGCGACAATATGCTGATTCGCCGAACCCATTTCCAGGTAACTGAAATAAACATCAGCAGGGGCAGCTGCAACTCCTGCGGACATGTTATACCGGGAATCTGGGCTTAAACAACAGGGTATGCGTAAAAGAGTTGTTCTTGCAATTATAATAATGGGTTTCAGCGGACTTGTAGCTGAGATTGTGCTGTTACGGGAGCTGCTGATTGCTTTTCATGGCAACGAGCTGTCGATCGGCATAGTACTTGCAAACTGGCTTCTGCTGGAGTCGGCCGGTGCACTTTTCCTTGGCAGGAGAATATCCGATGCAAACCGGAAGTTGGAGCTGTTTGTTTTGATTACGGTTCTTTTCACAATTTTTTTTACTGCTGCTATATATGCTGCCAGGGTTTTCAAGGATTATCTTTCTGTTGTTCCAGGGGAGGGACTGGGTATGCTGCCAATGTTTTATGTTTCTTTTCTGGTACTGCTTCCGGTTAGCCTTCTTCATGGTGCGCTCTTCACTTCGGGGTGTAAACTGTATCATATATTTTCAGAAAAAAAAGATGATAGCAGCCGGTTTGACCTAAAACGGGCTGAGGTGGCCGGGAATCAAACCGGTATGTCCGGACATGCACGGGAATCCGGCAAATCCCGAAAGTCGCCTGAAGCTGAAAATGGTGAACGCTCACCTTTGTCAGATTTGCAGAGTGCATTCAGTATTTCAAGGATATATATTTATGAAACTGCTGGAACTATAGCCGGCGGACTCATATTAACATATATCCTGATTCCATGGATTGATTCTGTGAAAATTGCGCTTATTGTAGCACTGATAAATTTTTTAATTTGCGCTGCTTTGCTGAATCCTTTCAGAAAAGGAGATATCAGATACATGGAAAGGGTACCCGGAATATTCACCGCACTGCTTGTTCCCTTTACAATTTTTTTACTGGCCGGCAGCAGTGCGGAAAAAATCCATCTTTCATCCGTTGAAAAGCAGTGGAGAGGACAGAATCTGGTTGATTACAGGAACTCCCATTACGGCAATATTGTGGTAACTGAAAGCGGGGGAGAATATACATTTTATTCCGACGGATTACCTGCAATTACGTCACCCAATCCGGACATAGTTTATATTGAGGAGTTTGTTCATTTCCCGATGCTCTCGCACCCTGACCCACGGGAAGTATTAATCCTCAGCGGAGGTGCAGGGGGTGTAATAAGGGAGGTGTTAAAGCACGGAGTAAAAAGTATTGATTATGCTGAAGTTGATCCGTTGCTTCCCGGGATAATTAAGGAGTATCCCACCTCACTGACCGTCGAGGAGCTTGAAGATCCAAGAGTAAATGTCAGATTTGCAGACGGCCGGTTCTTCATCAAAAGAACAGATAATGAATACGATCTTATATTCAGTGGCTTTGGTGATCCTTCATCACTCCAGACCAACAGGTTTTTTACAATGGAGTTTTTTTTACTGGCAAAAAGCAGGTTGTCTGATGACGGGATCCTTGTTATGGCACTCCCCGGTTCTTTGTCATATATAAGCAATGAACTGGCCGACCTGAATGTGTTGACAATAAATACTATAAAAGAGGTATTTCCATATCTCAGGATTATCCCGGGAGACGGAAAGAACCTCTATCTTGCCTCAAAATCGAAAAAAGTAACAGAAGTACCTGTATCAGACTTATCTGAAAGGATCGGAAAACGAAATCTTCACCTTGACCTGATTTCACCGGGCTATTTGGAATACAGGTTAGACCAGAGGTGGCTGGACTGGTTTTTGGGCAATACTGAAGGAAGTACCGGGGAAAAAAATCTGGATTTCAGGCCAATGGGTGTATTTTACAGTTTAATATACTGGAATGAACAATTTTCTCCGGATTTCAACAAATATTTCTCCCGTATTGAGAACATTAATCTTTTCTACTCAGCTATAGTTGTATTTCTGATATTTCTGGTTTTGAGGGGTTTATCTTTGTTTATGAAGAATCCTGCAAAGCCTGCAATATCATTTTGCATTTTTTCAACCGGATTCGCAGGGATGCTTTTTGATCTGATCCTGATCTTTGCATTTCAGGTTATTTACGGCTATATATTTTACTGGCTCGGATTACTTGTTACAGCTTTCATGGCAGGAGTAATGGCCGGTGGAATATGGATGTCGGCTTATCTTAAAAGGAAAGAGAACACATTCCCTGCAATAATCAAGCTGGAGTTTGCTGTAATTGCTTTTGCAGTTCTGCTGCCATGGATATTTATCAATGCCGGATCATTACTTATCTATCAATGGTTCGATTATCTTCTAAGGGGGATGTTTCTGCTTCTTTCTTTTGCTTCCGGCATATTTGTAGGAGGGGAGTTCCCGCTTGCAAACCGGGAATACCTTAAGTTGTCTCCCAATCTGGGTGGAACGGCGGGACTGCTTTACAGTTCCGATCTTATGGGGGGATGGCTTGGAGGGATAATTGGAGGGGTTGTTTTATTACCGGTACTGGGCCTGTTAGAAACTTCGCTTGTTATCGCTATGGTCAAGATTGCAAGTTTGGCTTTACTGGTCTTGAAAATCAAGGGAAATACGGTGACACATGCACATGCAGGCATCACGGCAAAATAAATTATTTGATAAATATACAGGTTAATATTAACTGTACCTGTTCCGGAATCAGATAAAGATCCCGCAATACAAAAGGACAGGTTTAAACTATTTGGATAAATCAGGAAGCTCAGGCATCCCTTCGTATTTGACAACATGTTCAGGCCTGCCGCTGAAAACAAAGCTGTTGTTCCTGTGATCTCTTTCATCAAGCGATATGCGCCTGAATACATCTCCCCAGCTTTCGAAATCCCCGAACTCCCTGACAAGTTCAGAATTAACAGGCTGCTCATCAAGTTCCGGATGGTCTTCCACAAATTTTGCATATACATGTTCCGCATGGTCTTCGAATTCACCATTAAAATGGAAAGCTCTCCGGATACTGAACAATGCCATAAAGAATGAAAGCAACCTGTAAACGGAAACCATGGTGCAGGAGACTATACGAGACAGGTACCAGGCTTCTTTCATGTTGTCTTCCTTCATCTTTTCGTTGGCAACCAGCAGGTGCCAGTACTCATTGTCCTGTGCTTCCCTTCCCCAGTGCATGATCTTGTTAGCTTTGTTTACCAGTTCCTCCTTTTTGTATTTGCAGGTCATTCTTTTGTACTGCCTGTTTTCCCATGCCCTGTAAGGGATACTGGCCAGTATTTCAAGTAGTTTAATCTTTGACAGGGTAGTCTTCCTGCCTGCAACAATATCCATCGAAACGAAAAAAAACTTTGCAGCAAGGGTGTACTTAAAGCGCTCCCTTGCCAGGGTAGCTTTGTGTTCTTTTTTAAGGTCAACCATTTTTTATTATTTAATAAGTTTAAACTCAGCTTAGGATATAAAAGCTTATTTAAATCCGGAAAAACTTTTTAAATAGCTAAATATATAAATAAAAAGTTTACAAAAAAAAGATATTTCTACGGTGATCCGGGCTTTATCTATTATTCAAAATATACAGGCTTTACCCGCTGTTTTCTTTCCTCATCGGTTGCAGTTTCATGTAAGTAAGTGTGCGCCACAGCCATTCCACCGGACCGAACCTGAAATGCTCCAGCCAGTAGTGGCTCCAGATCAACTGAACAGGATATATTGCTAAAGCTATAAGAATCCCCTGCCAGTAATTAACCTTCCCGTATAATCCCAATCCATAAGAAAAGAAGATTGTTGTGCAAATAACCGATTGGGCAATGTAATTAGTGAATGCCATCCTGCCTGTTTTTGAAATATAGCCCCCGATATTTCTAAAAACACCTTTTACATATAGAAATGAAAACAAATAAATATAAACCAGCATCATTGCAGGACCGCCAATTGAAAATGAAGCAATCATTATAAAAGAATTCCAGTCAGGTGCCATCATTGAAGCCCTTTCACCAAAATATACATAAGAAATGTTAAGAACAACAGCTACCGGAAGACACCAGTAAAAAAACATTTTTAATTTTTCAACTCCAACTGAAATATTGTGAAAGATCTTATTCCTGGCAAGTAGCAGACCGAGCAGGAAGAGAGACACAATATTGGGAAACATGAAAATTATCCCGTTTAATGAAAAGAGATATTCGTTTATACGGACATTGAATATTTCTGCAAAAGTCCCTGAACTGTAAACCGCAAGAGCCTGTTTGATAAAATCCATTGAATGCTCTTCCTGCAGTTCTAATGCAACTTCAATTTCTTCCGCCGCTTCCGGAATCATCATCATAAGCTCAATAGATCCAACCATTATAAGTGTTATAACAATCGGCAGAAGTATAAAAACAATTGCCCAGATTATGATCGTCCTTTCAGATGCCCCGGCAAACAAGGTCATGATAAAACCGAAAAGAGAATATACAATAAGAATATCGCCATACCACAAGAGAAGAACGTGTAACATACCGAAAAGCAGGAGATATAACAACCTCATCCTGTAGCGGGAAATTGCGGTTCTAATAGATTGTTCAGCCTTATTTATAAAAAAGTAAAAACCGGCACCAAATAAAACCGCAAATAGCGGATAAAACTTTCCCTCAAAAAAGAACCATATGAACCATTTTGTGATTTTGTTGTAAAGGTCGTCCCACAGTATATAGCCACCAGCCTGGGTGAAAACAGGGGAATTGAAATAGGAAATATTGACAAGGAGTATACCGAAAAGGGCAATACCCCTTAAAAAGTCGAGAATATCTTTTCTTTCCTGAGTTGCAATGGGAGAAAATTTCGTATTTCCCATATCTAATCGCTGTTTTTTTCGGGCAGAACTCTTCCAGGCTGACAGATCTTATGAAGGCAAAAAACAGTTACTGGTAGCTGTAATTATAGAACCTGAGTATATCCTCCCTTTTTACTTTTTCGACCCTTACACTGGTTATTCTGGTTTCTTCAAGCGGTCTGTCCCTGTCATCAGTGGGTTTGCCTGCTATAGTGTCGATAACCTCCAGGCCGCTCATTACCTGACCGAACACTGTATACTCACCGTCAAGATGGGGTGCGGCTCTTTCGTTTTGAACAATGTAGAATTGTGTGGGACTGGAATTTTTTTCTGGATTTCTTTCGCCGCCGTAGCGTGCTGCACCTATTGACCCCCTGCGGTGCTTCAGATCAGGTATAAATTCAGCCGGTACATGAGGAGGGATGATGTCCCGCTCCCAGTCCGGTGTGATATTGCTTGTTGCGGGGTCGCCCGACTGGATCATGAAATTGCTGATTACACGGTGGAAGATTACACCGTCGTAAACTCCCGCTTTTGCAAGTTTGACAAAATTCTCCTTGTGTAAAGGCGTATCGTCAAACAGCAAGAGTATAATATTGCCGTGACCGGTTTCAAGTGTGATCAGATAATCATGGTCATCGTCAGGTATGGCCTCCTGTGCTAAAAGAGTAACCGGGCACAGTAAAATGAATAACAATACTGAACCGAAAAAAACGGTCATTTTATATTGCATAACAAATCAGTGATGTACAGGTTAGCTGAACTTGATAACTTCTACCGGACATTCCTCGGCAGACTCTTTGATGCAATCCTCATTTGAAGCGAAGTCAGCATTCTCTTTTACCTCAGCCAAATCAGGCATTTCAAATACATCGGGACAAATATCTTCACACATGCCGCATGAAGTACAACCTTCTTCAATCCAAACCTTTGTAATAGCCATTTTTTGTAATTTTTTATTATTAAAAATTTCAAGAAGCTGTGATACTTCTTTGCAAATATACGGCCTATTTAAAATCTGCAAAAAAATATTGCTATATTGAGCAGAATTTTTTTAACAATAAAACTGAATAATCATGAGAAAAATAACAGTTCTATTTGCTTTGATTATCCATGTTGTGTTGGTTGGACAGGTCACGGCACAGGAATCCAGGAAACTGATAGAGCAATCTACTTATTATGAATGGAAGAATGTGGGCAGTCAGCAGTTCAGCAAAAACGGAGAATGGATAAGCTTTGAGATCAATCCGCAGAGGGATGGTGACGGATGGCTTTATCTTAAAAGGATAGGCTCTGGACAGGTCGATTCGGTTGCAAGGGGAACCGATGCTTCATTTTCACCCAATTCAAACTTCCTGGTTTTCAAGGTTGCGCCACAATGGAATGTAGTTCGCCATGCAAGGGTGGAGGGGAAGAGCCAGTCTGATATGCCCAAAGACAGCTTGTTTATATGGAATTTTTCCGACATGTCACTTAAAAAGATCGAAAGAGTTAAATCGTTCAGTACTGCAAGTGATGGATCCGATTGGATAGCCTACCATAAGGAACCGGATCCCGGAAGGGACAGTAACTCAAGCGGCACAACTCTTGTAGCATACAATCCCGTAACAGGTGAAGAGCATTCATTTGAGAATGTTGATAATTACACTTTCTCATCCAACGGAAGGCTTCTTGGTTTCATACAAAGCAGCAACAATTCCGATCTCACGTCAGTCAGCCTGTTCAATACTGAATCGGGCACTACCCAAACGGTAATTGAAGAAGAGGGGAGTGCAGCCAGGCTTACTTTTGACAATGAGGGAGGACAGGCCGGACTTCTCTTCACAAAAGATACTGAAGACCCAAAGATTTATTCACTTTATTACTGGAAAGACGGTGAAAGTGTGGCAGTGGAAGTCATTCCCCCATCAGCTTCAGGGATGCCCGAAGGCTGGAGCGCCAGCATAAACAGTTCGCTTAACTTTTCAGATAATGGTACAAGACTTTATTTCGGGACAGCACCCAGTCCGGAGCCGGAGCCGCAGGACACCCTCCTGCCTAATGAAAGGTATCATGTTGAGGTATGGCACTGGGAAGACCCCCTGATCCAGTCGCAGCAAAACGTTCAAAAACAAAGAGAGTTACGGAGGACATATGATGCGGTGTTCCATATAAATGACAGGCGGATGGCACAGCTTGCACGTGAAGATATGCCTGAACTGAGAACAATACAGGGAGGCGAAGGTGATATAGCTCTTGGTTCTTCACACCTGCCATACAGGATGATGACAACCTGGTCATCAAGAAATTACCGTGACTATTACCTGGTTGATGTGAATACAGGCGAAAGGGAAATGGTTCTTGAAAGAGACCTGTTTCATACCAGCCTTTCTCCTGATGGTGAATATCTTCTTTACTACAATTATACCGACAGCAGCTGGTACTCAATGTCGGTTGAAGGCAGGAGTATCAGAAACCTGACTGGAGATATACCGCATGAATTCTACAATATTCTGGATGACAGGCCCCTTGTTCCATCTCCTTACGGAATTGCCGGATGGGTTGAGGGTAACCGCTATGTACTTATATATGATCATCATGATATCTGGCAGGTTGATCCGGCAGGCAATCAGGATCCTGT
>PUMT01000097.1 GCA_003551495.1 Bacteroidota bacterium | reverse complement strand
TAGGAAAAAAAACCATTTAAAATTCTGCATACAGATATCAACAGATTTATCAAAAATATGGATTCCCTTTATGGAACCTGATTTATGAGGTTTTATAACATTTTATTATTTTATTATCTCATTTGCATTATATGTTCATATTATTTCATTTATTTGTGAATACTTTAACTCATAACTAATATCATTGCCCGTATTATGGACTACACATATAAATATCCGCGGCCGGCAGTAACAGCGGACTGCCTTGTGCTGGCAGGTAAACCTGGAAAATTAAGTTTATTGCTGATCCAGAGAAAAAACCGGCCTTTTGAAGGAATGTGGGCACTTCCCGGAGGTTTTATGGATATGGATGAAAAAATTGAAGAAACTGCAGTCAGAGAGCTTCAGGAAGAAACAGGGTTAAGTGGGATCAAACTTTCACAGTTCAGGGTTTACAGTGAAATTGACAGGGATCCGAGGGGGCGGACAGTAACACTGGTATTCTACGGCTATACCGGTGAAAAAAACCCTCAGGTTGAAGGGAGCACCGATGCCGGAAATGCACGGTGGTTTGATGTTGAAGACCTTCCTCCTCTTGCTTTTGACCATAGTATTATTATAGGCGACTTTTTAAGGTCGCCCCAATTCAGTGAGATCTTCAAATCAGGTAACATGTAACATTTTTTTTTATGTCTTCCAAAAAAACGGGGATGCTTTGAACATCCCCGTTTGCTTATTCCCTGGTTATCCTTATTATCTATGTTCAGCAGGTTCATAACCGTCAATCAACCCTTTCTTTACTGCCGGTATCCCCTCCTTCATCCACACAGGTGCGGGCTCTCCCTTGAGATAATGGTCAAAGAACTGGTTCATACGAATATCGTAATCAATCCTGTTAGGCCACCTTCCCAGATTATGGGCTTCGTCATTGTAATTGAGGAGCCAGGCAGGTGTTCCCAGTCTTCTCAAAGCCATGAAAAATTCAATACCCTGGTACCATGGTACCGCACCGTCTGCATCATTATGCATGATCATCATAGGGGTTTCTATTTTATCGGTAAAGAAAATCGGAGAATTCTCCATATAGCGCAGAGGCATTTCCCACGGAGTGCCGCCTATACGGCTTTGTGTCTCTTCATACTGGAACTGGCGGCTTCTGCCGCTTGCCCACCGAATACCTCCATATGCACTGAACATATTGCTGACCGGAGCACCTGAAACGGCTGCCTTGAACATATTGGTCTTTGTAACAAGATATGCAATCTGGTAACCTCCCCAGCTCTGGCCTGACAATCCTAAATTCTCATGGTCTATGAAATCGTACCTGTTCAGCATCGCTTTGGTACCGCTGACAATAGAATTGTAGGCACTGTGACCCGGATATCCTTCAATATAGGGGTTGATATCGGGTACAAAAACTACATAACCATTACTTACCTGTGGAGTAATATGAATCCTGGAGCGGCTGGGTGTCGGTATATAATGGCTGTGCTTGTCCTGCGACCTCCGTTCGTAAAAGTACACTATCATGGGGTACTTCTTGTTCGGATCGAAATCCTCCGGCGTATAGAAGAGCCCCTGCAGCGTATCGTTATTGAATGACACCCATTCAACAAGCTCAACATCGCCCCACCTGTATTTGGATTGATGAGGATTGGTGTTGGATATTTTCCTTTCATTGTTGAATGACATGTCGCTCAGCCAAAGATCAGGATACATTCTGAATGTGCTCTTCCTCCACATCAGGATATCTGCATCTTTTGCCTTAACGGGGTTGAAGTAACGAACATCATCCATTACAATCCGGGATGGAGTCCCCGGCCGGTGTGTACGTGCTTCATAGAAACCGCTTTGTTTGTTGCTGTCATTGAATGCACTGAGGAGCATTGTTTGCCTGCGGCCAATGTAATCATTATCTTCCAGGTCGACAAAGCGCAATCTGATATTTCCTTCCCTTCCGTATCCGCCAGTCAGGTTAACCGGTTCATCCCTGCCTGCCGGATCAACCCTCCAGATCTCATAATGATCATATATCAGCACATATCGTTCATCCTCAACCCATCCGGCTATTCCGTAGGGTGAAGGCTCCTGCGGCCGGTCGTTAAGAATATTGTAGAATTCTGCAGGTATATCCCCGGTAAGGTTGATTTTAGTACGATCTTCCAGAGAAATGGCATACCAGCAACTGTCAAGGTAATTGTAGTTAAGCAGGTAGCTGCCGTCAGGTGAAAGGCTTGTATGGAAAAGGTCCCTTTCAAGTATCATCTCTCTTTCACCTGTATTGACATCAACCAGGTAATAGTCGCGGTAATTGCTGGCTGACCAGGTTATTAATTTTCGATAGGGGAGATTTGAGGAACCAAGAGCAATATCACTGTCTCCTTCCTTTATTATACTCAGGTCGGGCATATCCTCTCCTGCAAGCTGAACCATCTCTCCCCTGTCAATATGATAAACAGCCAGGTATGTGCGCCTTAATTCCCTTTGCCTCTCTACAAGCTGCTGGGGTTGTATATGGGGGTCTTTATAGTGCCAAAGGTCAAGCCTGTATTTTTCGTCACTTAGAAGTGTATCTTCAGGCTCGGGTTCAGGCTTTGGAGCCGTACCGAAATAGAGCCTTGAACCATTGCCTGAAAAAGCAACTGAGCCAAAATGACTTGCACTCCAGCCGTCAGG
>PUMT01000198.1 GCA_003551495.1 Bacteroidota bacterium | reverse complement strand
TGCTGATTGTATCCCCAATTGCCAGTGATGCAGTGGCAGCCGGGCTTGGAGCGTTCAGCACATCCATCTGTCTTTTATTTTGCAAAACCAAAAAATCGTCAATCAAACCACCCTTCTTATCGCAAGCTTGAGCTCTTACTCCTGCACCACCGGAAATAAGATCCTTCTTCTCAATTGAAGGTAATAGTTTCCTTAAAGAATTTCTAAAAGCAGTCTTGTTATATGATCTGTAAAATTCACCCATTCCGGTTTTCCAATACTTTTTCATAACTACATGAAACCCCCTCCAGGTAAGAGACTCATAAAGATCAACAGCTGACAGGTTAAACTTTCTATATCCCTCTCTGCTGAAAGCAAAAACAGCATTAGGGCCAGCCTCAACATCTCCATTAATTTTTCGGGTAAAATGCACCCCAAGAAACGGAAAAGCCGGATCAGGAACTGGGTAAATCAAGCTCCTTACCAAATGGGCTTTTGCAGGATCAAGCTTATAGTACTCCCCTCTAAAGGGAATAACTCTTACATTAAGTTGTGGGTTTGATAAAAGCGCAATTCTGTCCGCATACAACCCCGCTGTATTAACAACAAGTTTGGTTGTGATTACTTCATTTTCAGTAATCACTTCTGTGAGCGAGCTGAGATGATTAATATTTATTACTTTTCTTTCAAGTAAAACAACGCCACCAAGCTCCTGGAACAATATCATGTATTGTCTTGCCACCCTTTTGAAATCGACAATACCGGTATAGGGAACAAACAGTGCCTTCACTCCTGTGCTGTAAGGTTCATACTCCTTAATACCCCCACCTGATATCTTCTTAACTTCTGTCAAACCATTCTTCAATGCCCTTTTGTAGAGATCATCAAGTCTGGGTATCTCCTCTTTTGTTGTTGCAACTATAAGCTTGCCACATAAATCAAATTTTATGTTTTGTTCTCTGCAAAAACCTATCAGCATCTTGTAACCCTTTCGGCAATTAAGTGCTTTCAGGCTGCCAGGTTTGTAATAGACACCCGCGTGAATTACCCCGCTGTTGTTGCCTGTTTGATGGCTGGCAATATCGTCTTCCTTCTCCAGAACAGCAATGTTGAGGTCACTCCTCTTTTCCTTCAGCTTCATTGCTGTTGCAAGTCCAACTATACCGGCTCCTATAATAATTATATCGTAATGCATTTATGTCTTTTTTTTCATTTAATTGTCCGGGTCAAAGTGAATGCAACCGGGGGTTAAGCTCCATTTCATTTAGCATTGAAGATATCTCTTGTTCGTAGATTCCGTTCATTATAATTACTGCATCTGGTTTGAATTCTTTAAGGAACATGGGACTTTTGTACCTTAAACCAGTTCCGGGTATATAGTTTCCTGTCAAATGAGGATTGATATCAACCACATGTTTTATCACCTTCAATCTGTCAAAATGTGTCAGGAATCCAACTGATTTGGATCCTCCGCCCCATACCACTACTTTTTTGCCTATAATTTTATACTCATTTAATAGCTCTTCCCATTCATCCAGTTTTTTGGATACACTTTCTGCAAACTGCTTTGACATTGACCAGAGCTCATCTACACTTTCCTCAAGAGGATGTTTTTTTTCAGGTGAAACAGACATTCCGGCTTCAATAAAAAGGTATTGCTCATCATATTCAAGATAGAGATCAAAAACCTCAAAATTGTTTTTTCTGAAGAGCCGGGAAAGTGAACCGGGACTGAAATATGAACAGTGCTCATAAAAAATGTCCCAGAAAGCATTTGATTTGAGGATCCTGACTATACTGGGGACTTCGAAGAATAAAACTGTTCGGGATTCGGGAGTGAGGGAGTTTCTTACAGTATTCATAAATGCCCCTGTAGCATGAATATGCTCCAGGGTATGCCTGCAAACAATTACATCATTGGGCAGTTCTCCGTGTTTTTCTGTATAAAATTCTTTTAGGAATTTCAATCTGTTATCCGGAGCTAAACGTCCCTCTACATAAGCCGGGTCTATTCCTGTTCCGCGGTTATTTCCAAGTTCTGAGATCAACGCCAGGAAGTCCCCTTTACCGCATCCTATTTCAACTATATCCTTGTTCCTGACATTGTATTTTTCAATAAAACGGCTGGTGAGCGATGTTATAAACTTTCTGAATGTGGGAGAAAAACCTTGCTGATCCTCATAACCACCGGTATACATATCAATGTCGGTATCAAATGAACTGTTGTAAATGAATCCGCAATCGTGACAAAAAGCAAGTGTAATATCTTTTCTTGGAAGCGAAAGAGAATCTTCTTTACTTTTTATAACCACCACACTCTGAACAGGAGCTTTCTCGAACCTGAAAAAAACTTCAGTTTTACTTCCATAACAACTTGGACAATTGACATGTATCATCTGATTCAGTTTGCAGGGTAACCTGTAGTCAAATCCATACCAGGTCCTCGTTTAACAATTTTTTTTCTATTAATTCTTTCAGCACATGCAATCTGATAAGCATGGAAGAGCGATAACCGGGATCATTGAATTTCATCATGACCATATTGTCATTCAGTTCTCTGACCGTTGTTTCAAGATCGTGAACAGGCTGATGGTCGGGTGCAAGTTTTTTGAACAGGTCAAAGTTCACCTTGTATGAACGCTTGTCTGGTGCAGCCTGTTGGTTAACGGTAACACCTGTTCCGGGAATCACTTTTGCAACAAGATCGGAAGG
>PUMT01000240.1 GCA_003551495.1 Bacteroidota bacterium | reverse complement strand
TTGCTCCAACCATCCCGGTGATAAGCATCCTGCCATAGATCCTCCCATAACGGGGCGTAATACTTATTCAGACAGTTGAGGAGGAGTGTGCGGGAGAAGAGGTGAGGTTTGTAACGATCAGCGATGCCGAGGGGGAAGGAATTGATTCTGATATCATAAAGGTTAGAGGCGCCAACTGTTTTAATAAAGAAATCTAATACGATGGATGAACCGAGACCAGCAAATTCTGTAAGCAATTTGTTATCTCGAAAAATTACAGAAATGACACCGTTAGTATGACTGGTTCTTGGTGGAAGAATAGCACCTGTTAACGTTCTTTCGCCGGTCTGGCTCAGCATCTTTCTGAATCCAAATTTGTAGTAGTCAATCCAACGATCAAAAACATTGTTTCTAGTCGTATCATTCTCATTCCTTGTGAAACCTTTAATAATATTAGGGAAATTGTCGCGATTTTTTTTAGGTACATAATTGGTTCTGGAAACAAAATCTACATCAATCAACTGATGATCAATTATATTAAAATGATCCTTCTGTGTACATATTTTTTTTGGTGTTTTATATAAGGGATTACTAACATAAAAATGTGGACCACTATAAATCATTTCGTATCGATCAATATCAGGAAATATTGTAGAACGCTCAATTATTCCTAAATCAACATCATTGGTTTCATGCCAGCCTTCAGAAATTTTTGTAGAATAATTGCTTATGAAGATAGAAAAGCTATTAAGTTTTTCAAGAACAGTAAAAATTTGAGAAGAATGTATTGAAACTAATCTGGCTGATTGGTTATTGTCTGAATTTTCAAACGTTTGCGAAAGAATCCTTAATTTTTCCGGGTTTACACTGACAATTCTTTGCTTATGCGGGGCAATATTCCATTTATAACCTTCTGTCAATTCATCTTTTGTTTTTAGGCCACCAAGAATTCCTTCTCCATCATGTATAAATGAACTGTTAATGGTTGTAGGGTGATATAGATTGTTAATTGATAAAAAGTCAATAACTGATCTGGTGGTTTAGCCCCCTATTGATCGGACAATCGTATAGATTGGTTTTCAAAATTAAAAATAATTAAAGAACTTTGCATCGGCAAGAAACGACCGACGGTGATTTTTATACCGATGGTTTAAGGCCTGCCCGACCGGCAGGCGGGAATGATACGGCGCCGTTCATTTCTATTTTATTCTCATCCTCGACCCCATCGAGGGGTTTCGGCTGAGGGCAAGAAACTTCCCTCAGGTTCATTTTGCCCGATAATTGCTGATAGGGCATCAACGATTTGAACTTGATTTTTCTTTGCTTTTGATTTACGTCAACTTGCACCAGCCCTTCATTCCAGCATTGCCAGAATACCATTGGCGGTAAATATAGCGTAGAGCTATGCAGCCTGTGATTGTTATATTTTTCGTAAAACAGTACCAGGCATTGCTCCAGATCCTGCAATGACCAGAAAACATATCGCCTGAGCTTTTTTGAGAGAATGGCATGAAAGCTTTCAATGTGTCCATTTTCCTGCGGGGTATAAGGATGGGTAAATACCTGGCAAATTTGGTTTTCTTTGAAAAATTTCTGCACCGAAGTGGCAATAAACCGACTATCATTATCATTTCTGATTTCGATAGCAATCTGCCGGTTCAGGCAGTCATAGGGCTGCAGGTAGTTTTCAATGATCTTGGTCCAGAGCTGTTTTACAACATGCTGATTTATGCTAAAGGCTGTTATCCTGCCTATTACAACCCTGGTAAAAGTATCAATGACCGTGAGCACGAAAGCATGCTTTCGATCCCGCTCTATCCACACGAATTTAATGTCCATTTCAAGCACTTCAAGGGGCAGGGAGGGTAGCACCTTGCGGTATTTTACAAATTCTCTGGCCGCTTTCTGGTGCCTGTCTTTTAGCAGTAAAGCCTTTTTCATTAACCGGTAAACTTTTTTATGGTTGATAATAAAACCCAGTGCCATCAGGGCAAAAGTCATCTTCCGGTAGCCATAATCGGTGTCCGGGTCCTGATGGAACTGATGGATTTCATCAACTACCAGGGTGTCATCCACACGCTCAACATTATCCTCATCCGGGGCAATCCTGAGGGTATGGACAGAGGGTTTTCTACCTCTTTTGCCTTTACGGGGTTTGTGGTAGTATTGATGCTTGCTGATCCCAGCTACTGACAATGCGTGGTCGCGCTTTAGGCCTTGTAAGATATACCGGGCTACAATCTCTTTTTTTTCTCCAAGGCCCACTTCTTTTTTAGCAGATCTCCCTTCAACTTGTTATCAAGTTCTTTTTCTGCCAAAAGTTGCTTAAGGGCATTGTTCTCTTTTTCCAATTGGCGTACGCGTTTCAGGTGCCGCGGAGACATCCCGTGATGGAAGCCTTCTTCTCCCATCTGTTCAAATTTCTTCTTCCAGGAATAATAAGAGGCTGGATAAATCCCATACTTTGCAAGAGTTACTTTGACTCCTTGCTCTGATGCTTCCTTGATAATCTGAAGCTTCTCTTCTTTGGTAAATTTTCTTTTCATCGTCATAAAGTTACAGTTTTTTACCTATAACTTTGTCCGGTGATTTAGGGGGCCATTACACCTAGTCCAATGCAAAAGGTTTGTTCCTGGTTTTGCTAAACGAAATGCTTTGATTATGCAAATACGTTTAATAAAGAAAATAAAAATAAAAAGATCCTTTATCATTTTATCAGACAAAT
>PUMT01000071.1 GCA_003551495.1 Bacteroidota bacterium | reverse complement strand
TCAGTCAAGCCTTGGCATCGACTACAAGGTTCAAGACCACAATGCTGAGGGCTCAACAGACAGCGGCCAGAGGACGGTGACGGTTCAGGAGTACACCCGCGATGACGGGACCACGGTCAGCGAGCACGAGCGTGTTCTAGCCAAGCACCTTCTCGGTCAGCACGACCAGCAAGACCATGATCCTACGAAGGGCAGTCACGCGCGCGATGACCACGAGGGCCTATTCCGTAGCGATTCAGGCTCAGAGGACTCTTGGACTGACACCCAGGCGGGTGAGTTCGCTCAGAACATGCTCGCCATTGGTGCTCTCATCGTGGGTGCCGGTGCTGCGGGTCGCGTCTTGCGTTATGGCGCTCCTCGCGTGTTCCCTCACGCAAACGCTTCGACGTTCGCTGACGCGCACAGGACCTTTGGGTCTGGCCATCGTGTAAGACGACTGACTGATGTGAAGGACTCTATTGCCCCACTGCCAGGGCAACGTGGCACCATCGCGCAACGTGACTGGCGGGCGCTTGAAGGTCGCAACTACAACGAGACGATCTCCAACGTCGAGCGGACGATCAGGGGTGGTAACACCGAGATTGGTGCGGTCATCGACCCACGGGGCAAGATCGTCTCGATGACGTATGGTGACAGGGGCAGTTTCCCTATTGCCGTCCCTATGAGAATGCGTCGAAGTGTGCGCAACCAGTACACGTACACGCACAACCATCCAGGAGCCAACGTCCCGCTCTCAGGGGCGGACATCAGCCTTCAAGAGCGCTACGGCTTCGGGGTCGCCAGGGCAGTGCTCCCGAACGGCACGGTGTCACAGATGACGTACAACGCCTCTGGCAACATCGCTGGTCAGGTCAGGGGCTCATACCAGACGACGAATATGGTCAAGAACCAGATCAACTACATTCGTAACGCTGGCCTCAGCGAGGCTTCATTCATGGTGCCGAGAATCCAGCGGGACTACAACGCCTTCATCAACGGCCAGTACCGGACCATGGCGCAGCGCAACCCGAACACCTGGGGCTACGAGTTGTTCGAGAACCTCTACTGATGCTCTCCAAGTCAACGACAGCAGACAAGGTGGTTCATAACATGCACCGCATGGATTGGACGTCGCCTGACGGCATCGCGGCTCTGGCAGCGATGAAGAAGAACGGCAACCTTGCTCCTGTGGTGGCCGACAAAATCCGCAAGAACCGTGTCTGGGTCGAGTCACACCAGCGTGGCGGCGTGGACGTCGAGGGCCACTTCCGCCAGATCGGCAGCAAGGTTCGTGATGCTGCCCAACAGACCATGCCCCATGCGGACTTCTCCAACATCGACCAGAAGTCCGCTACAAGGGCTGCGGCCTACGGCGGGATCGGTGCTGGGGCTCTTGGGCTGGGCGCTCATTACATCCGCTCTAGCCCCACGCTCGCTACGGCCTACGGTCTCTACGGCCTGGCGAACCTCTTCGGTGCCGGACAGCAGGCTCATCAGTCAATGACGATGAACAAGCGTGATGTGATCTCCAAGGTCCGTGAGGTGAAGAACCCGCAGGAGTTCGATGCCTTCATGGAGGAGATGAGCGAGGCGAGCGGGATTCGCCCTGAGCAGATCATCGAGGACTTCGGTGAGTGGCTGCGTGAGAACAAGATCAGCGCTGATGATGTGACGGCTGAGGTCTTCCATGAGTTCATGGTCACGTCCTACGGGCATGAGCAGGAGCCCGAGCAGCCTTCTGTTGAACCTCGCAAGGTCAAGAAGGCCATCTACAAGATGGCGGGCATCGACGTCGAGGATCAGACATGACCTCCTTCAACGCACACGGGACGATCTCGAAGGTCGATGACGACAAGCGTCAGGTCTTCGGCTGGGCGTCGGTCACCGACCTCAACGGTGAGCCTGTCACCGACCGTCAGAACGACTGGATCGCTGCTGACGAGTTGGAGAAGGCCGTCTACGACTACGTGCTCAAGTCCCGCGTTGGCGGGACGATGCACGAGCGCGTGGGCAAGAGCCAGCCCAAGGCCACAAGCGAGATGATCGAGTCGTTCGTCATCACGCCGGAGAAGATCGAGAAGATGGGTCTTCCCGAGGGCTCGCTTCCGATTGGCTGGTGGACGGGCTTCCAGGTCCGTGACGAGAACACCTGGGATAAGGTGAAGAAGGGCGAGTTGATGTCCTTCTCGATTCACGGCATGGGCAAGCGCCAGAAGGTCGACAAGCAGAGCATCAAGAAGAACTACACCGACGATCTCTACGAGATCTACAAGGCGTGCGAGGGTGACGAGATCCTCTTCGTGAAGTCGGTGGCTTACATCGCCGATGAGGCATCGGAGCGGGGTCATCCTGACGCAGCGTTCTACGCCGAGGTCACTGAGCACTTCATCGACGAGATCACCAAGGGCACGAAGGTCGAGGGCTACACCCGTGAAGATGGCACGAAGGTCGAGGGCTACACCCGAGGTCGCGGTCGTGGCGCTGCCCGAGGAGCAGCCGAGGTAGGTTCTGCCGCTGCCGCTGGTGGTGCGCTGGGTGACGTCGCAGGGCGGAGGCTGACGGGTCAGCGGAACACCCCAAGGTCCGTCGGTCGTGCTGCGGGTCGATGGGGTGCTCTTGGTGCCCTCGCAGGTGCTGTCGGTGGGGCGATTCGCCCTAATCGCTCCACAAACTCGGACAAAGAGATCTTCACCAACGAGAAGGGCGAGACCTTCATCACTCTTGAGGACGGCACCGTCATTCCCTTGGACGACGATGAGTTCACAGCCACGGGCCAAGCGATGCCGACGGTCGAGGAAGCATCCGCAGATCGCTTTGGTCTAGGCCTTGACGACACGCTTGCGATCATGGGTGAGACCGGCGCGACTGACTTGGATGATGTCGAGTCCATCCTCCGCGAGCGAGGGCAACTCAGCAAGCACCTCATCGGGCGACACAACCAGGATGACCACGACCCGACCAAGGGTGGGCACTCTCGTAGCCAGCACAAGGGCAGTGCTCGTGTCGGTGGTGCTGTTGGTGCTGGTCTTGGTAGTGCTGCTGGCGTTGGTATTGGTCTTGGGATGCGTCGTTATGGGCTCCCGGCGAGTGTTGCTAGTCCAGCATTCACTACGGGTGCTGCTGGCGGCATGATGGGCTGGCAGTTGGGTGGCGAGTCTTACTACGGCTCAGGCACGGGCAACAGGTTCCAGCGTGGTGTTGCCGGAGCAGCGAACACCCTTGGTGATCCTCTTGGTACTGCTGGTCGGCGTATCTTCCATGGCTCTCCTCGACGTGATCGTTCCATGAGCAAGGGGCTCACTCCTCACCAGAAGGAACTCATCGAGAAGTACATGCAAGTCAACAAGGGTGAGTCAGCGCGTGGCGACCGGATCTGGGTCGAGCCTCATGAGCGCGGCGGTGTAGAGGTCGAAGGTCACTGGCGTCAGCGTCAGCAGACGGCCACTCGCGTTTCTTGGGCCGGAATGGGTGTTGGTGCCGGTGGCTTTGTGCTTGCGGGTGTAGCAAGCAACCCACGAGTCGCGGCTGGTGCTGCTGTGACTGCTGCGGCGGGGTTGATTGCCTCGGTCTTCGCTCAGGAAGTCGGTCTTCAAGCCCGTCGCCAGGAGACTGAGAACTTCATCAACAAGCACAATGAAGAGGCCAACCACTCCAACCGGATCATCGACAACGGTCAGGACGGCATCAAGCCGAAGGAGAGCGACCTTCAGCGAATGGCTGATTTCTCTGGCTACAAGGTCGAGGCTCGTCGGGAGAACGGGAAGTGGAACATCTACCCCGTCGATGACGATGGCAAGGTCATGGGTCTCGATGAGACCAAGTTGGAGAAGAGCAAGGGTCGTATCCGTGCGGTTCCCACGTTCAAGAACGTCAATGGCCTCGTCAACGCCATCGGCGAAGACATGAGCGTCAAGGAGATCAAGGCGCTTGTGGAACAACACGTTGTAGTTAGCGACAAGTAGCGTTTCAACAGGCACGATTTGTGCAGGAGGCATCTATGGCACGCAAGGTCAACAAGTTGAGCGACCTCAGCATCGACGAGGTATCGCTCGTCGACACGCCAGCCAACCAGCACGCCAAGGTCGTGCTCTCGAAGCGTGACGAGGACACCAATCACGACGGAGAGGTGGACAAGGACATGCCTGACCCAAGCGGCGTGCATGTTCCTGGTGTCGAGGATGAGGACACCGAGGACCAGGACACGAAGCGTCGGCGCAAGAAGGAGAAGGACAACGAGGAGGAATACGAGAAGGGCTTCTTCTCCTCGCTTGTTGATAAGATTCTCACAGGCGATAAGACCGACGACATCAACAAGGCTGGGCCACAAGGAATGAACCTCCCTTACGGGCAGCAGCAGATGGGTCAGCCTGCTCCAGGCCCCCAGAACATGATGCCTGGCGCGGCCCCGCAGGCGTTCCCTGCTCAGCAGGGCCAGATGCCTGGCCAGATGCAGTCTGGCCCTCCCCTCCCTGATGAGGTCGTTCAGTACATCCAGGCCCTTGAGCAGCAACTCGCTGAGTTGCAGCAAACCCAGCAGGGACAAGGGCAAGCGCAACAGAATCGTGGCAACCAGGAGGGCAATGACGTGAACCCCTTTGGCAAGAGTGATGAGTCCCTGACCAACGATGAGGCGTCGTTCCTTCAGGAACTCGCGAAGAACCTTGAGGACGAGGAGCACCGCGAGGCCATCGCGAAGGCTCAGGTACTCGTTACTCAGGCGAACGAGCGCGCGGAGCGTGCTGAGTCCATCGCCAAGGCCGAGCGCGACCACCGGCTCAACGAGGAGTACGTCTCGAAGGCTCGCGCCTTCGTGAACCTCCCGGTCTCTGCCATGGAGTTCGGCCCGGTCCTCAAGCGCCTTCACGAGTCCATGGACGACAGTGACATCGAGATGATCGAGAAGGCCCTGTCTGCCGCGAATGAGACCATCGCTGCCGGTGGCTTCTTCGACGAGATCGGCAAGGGCTTCTCGGGTGGGCAGTTCGAGCCCATCTCGAAGATCGACGACCAGGCTCGTGCCCTCGTCGAGAAGAGCGACGGCTCCCTCAGCATGGAGTCCGCGCGTACCCAGGTGATCGAACAGAACCCCGCGCTGTACGACGAGTACCTGCGCGAGGCCGAGACGCGGAAGGGCTAAGTAGATGGCTGCCTACGAAGAGACTCTTGTCAACATCACCCTGGATGCCAGCGACAACCTCGCTGAGGACACGGCTCCTCCCAATGAGGGTCCGGGTAACCAGTACCGTTTCGTTCAGGTGAGCGGAGAGCGCGAGGTCGACCTGTTCACTGGCGAGGAAGGCGACATCTGCGTCGGGGTGCTCCAGAACAAGCCGCAGGTCGAGAACATGGCTGCCACCGTGGCGATCAGTGGTGTGTCGCTGGTCGAGGCTGGCACCGACGACATCAGCGCTGGCGACGCGGTTGGCGCTGACAGCGACGGCAAGGCCGATGACACCGAGACCCCGGTCCTCGGCATCGCGCTGCGTGGCGCGACCGCTGATGGCCAACTGATCCCGGTCCTGCTTCGCCTCACGGGCGAGGCGGCGTCCTAGACCCGAGAACGATAGAGGAGCCTGAGCGATGGCCAGCCCCACGCAGAGCGATCTGCACGTCAATGCGCCACTGACCAACATCTCCGTTGCGTACCTTCAGGATCAGGACGCTTACGTCGCCGACCGCGTGTTCCCTCGCGTGCCGGTGCAGAAGCAGAGTGACCTGTACTGGAAGTACCACAAGTCCGAGTGGCGGCGCACGGATGTCGAGCGTCGTGCTCCGAGTACTGAGTCCCCCGGTGTCGGCTGGAACGTCGAGACCGATCAGTACTTCGCGCACGTCTACGCGGTCCACAAGGACATCGACGACCAACTCCGGGCGAACGCCGACAGCGCGTTCAACCTGGACCGTGACGCCACTCGGTTCGTCACCGACCAGTTGCTCCTCAAGCGGGACATCGACTGGGCGTCGACCTACTTCACGGACGACGTGTGGGACACCGACAAGACTGGTGTCGACTCCAACGTGTCTTCTGGCGAGTTCCTTCGCTGGGACGAGAGTGGCTCGGACCCGATCAGCGATGTGACCTCTGCGGTCATCGAGATGCGCGAGTCGACCGGGTTCGCCCCGAACACGCTCGTCATGTCGCCCTACGTGCTGCACGCGCTGCGGCACCACGACGACATTCTCGACCGCATCAAGTACACGCAGCGAGGGATCGTCACTGAGGATCTGCTTGCCAGCCTCTTCGGTGTCGAGAAGATCCTTGTCACCTGGGCGTCGCAGAACGCTGGTGCTCGATACCAGGACCCTGCCGACAGTGACACGAACGCGACCTACGAGTTCATCAACGGTCGCCACGCCCTCCTGCTCTACGCGAACTCCTCGCCGTCGCTCATGACGCCCTCCGGTGGTTACACCTTCACCTGGAACGGCTACCTGGGTGGCAACGAGCGTGGCGTTCGCATCAAGCGGTTCCGCCAGGAGAACATCGCCAGTGACCGGATCGAGGGCGAGATGACCTACGACATGAAGGTCGTCTCCTCGGACTGCGGCTACTTCTTCCAAGACGCGGTGGGGTCGTAGGATCACGTTCCTTCGAGTAGACAGGGAGCGCGATGAGTGACTTCACGTACATCATGCTCAAGCCTCGCAAGGTCGGGGGCGAGATTCGTCAGCCTGGCGAACTCGTCCCCGAGGCTGCGGGCTGGAAGAACCGTCAGGCGTACCTGAATCGGAGCATCATCACGCCGATTCCGGTGGCGAACCTGACGGCCGATCAGCGCAAGGTCTACGAGGCTTGGCTGAATCCCGTCGAGACGAACGTCGAGCCACAGCGCGAAACGACTTTCGCGGAGCGTATTGGCGCGATGTCGATTGATGAGATCAAGACGAAGGTCAACCAGGGCACACTCGATGCGGTTGTGGTCTGGGAGGCTGAGTCCGAGGGTCGTCAGCGCTCGACGCTGATGAACTGGCTTGAGGAGCAGGCTGAGGACGAGGAGTAAGGACATGTCGTGGTCCTACTCAGGCGATCCTTCGTTCTCCGAGGTCGACGCCATTCGGTTCCTCGTCGGGGACACCGACGAGAGTGACCCTCTGGTCTCCGACGAGGAGATCGAATGGTTCGCCGAAGAATGGTCGGACAAGTACCACGCTGCGGCGGCGGTGTGCGAGACCCTTGCGGCGAAGTTCGCTCGCGAGGTCAACGTCAGCGCCGACGGGATGTCCTTCTCGGGATCTGAGATCTCACGCAACTTCAACTACCGCGCTGAGGCTCTCCGGCAGATGTCGGGACGTCAGCGCAAGCACGGCCTCCCCTACTTCGGTGGGGCGTCGTGGAAGGAGCGTGCGATGGCAGATCGCGACCCGGACAAGATCCCGACGTCGTTCCGCAGTCACATGCACGACCACCCTGATGCGGGGCAGAAGTCGCATCACAAGACCCCGAATCCCCTGGTGAGTGATCAATGAGCCGGTTCTCGTCTCGTGCTCTTGGCGCTATTCGTCGTCATGTCTCGTCGTTCCTCACTGACGAGATCGAAGTGCGACGGATGGAGTGGAATGAGCAGTTGGACGAGGAGACGCTTATCTCCGGTTACGGGGATGGCGAGGTGATCTACGAGGGGCCGTGCAGGGTCCGGCCAACGTCGCAGCAGACCGAGGTGGTGGGTGAGAGCGTGATGATGCTGCGCAATGCGAACATCACACTGCCGCACTCTGCTCCTGCGGTGCATCGCGACGACGTGGCGTTGGTGACGGCTTCGCAGAATCCCGATCTCGTCGGTCGGTGGTTCCAGGTCACCGAGGAGCGCATCTCTGGCCAGGAGGGCTACAAGCGCGTGTCGGCCCTGTCGATCGCTCCTTCTCGCCTCTGGCGTGGAGGCAACGTCGACAGTGAGAGTTCGTAGATGCCGTACCGCACAGCGCGGACGATCAACGAGGGGCGCAACGCTGCTCGCGAGATGCGCGAGAGCACCTCGAATCTCGTTGAGGCGACGGATCTTCGCGAGTTGTTCGAGGATCTCGATGAGATCCGGTCGATGGATGCCGAGACCATCGCCAATGAGGCGATTCACGCAGCGGTAGGCAATATCGAGTCGCTCGCCAAGCGATATGCTCCGCAAGCGACGGGGGAGTTGCGGAGCAGTATCCGAAGCGAGACGGGTCCTGCCTACGGTCGTGTGTCGGCAAGCGCTCCTCACGCGGCGTTCGTCGAGTTCGGGACGTGGAGCCACAACGTCCACGACCCTCAGCCTGGAACCTATGAGATCCGTCCTGTGGATGCTCAGGCATTGCGCTTCGAGGTCGGCAGCCAAGTCGTCTTCGCGAAGAAGGTCAATCACCCTGGGATCGAGCCTCAGCCGTTCATGCAGCCTGCGGTCGATGAGGTCGTCCCTGAGTTGGTCGACCTGCTTCAGGCTCGCGGCGTGCAACTGATCGTGGATGGTCCGTCATGACGTACAACCGTCGTCTGATGACCGATCACGCCTTGGAGGCACTGCTCCCTGAAGGTGAGGAGCAGCAGCGCTGGGAGGTCGGTGACCACGAGAAGCCGAAGCAGGGAGGATGGCAGGGTGACCCTGGTCGCTCTGACTTCATCCCCTACGTCGTCCTCACCTCGCTTCGGTCACAGCGCCCCTCTGGCCCGATCTCGACACCTGGCGGGGACGTGCTCTTTCTCTATGCACTCACGTCGATTGGGTCCTCACGACGTCAGGTGCAGATGATGTCGGACCTTGCTCGGGAGCGGTTCCGTTCCCTGGCAAGGACGAAGGACGATGCGGGTCAGACCTTCGGCAGCGTCGACATCGCTTCGTATGGTGCGGTTGATCGTCTGTCGACTGAGCCACCGATCTACTCGATCACCGACACACTCAACGTCTGGATGACCCGATGAGGAGAGATCGATGATCACCGTGACTAAGGACGGTAGGACGATGACCGTCACGGAGCGCTCCTTTGAGCGCGTCTGGAAGCAGAAGGGCTGGCGCAAGAAGCCAGAGCGCAAGACCAAGCCGTCATATACCGAAGAGGTTGTAGGTGTGCAGGTTGACGACGAAACAACCCCTGAGAGTTAGTATCCCATTGACCCGGCAACGGACGAGGTGAACTCATGGCAAGGCTAATCCCGAATGAGCGGACGAAGGTCCACTTCGTCCCTGAGATCAGTGACATGGACGCTCCAACCGTCAACGAGATCACGGAGGGCGTGGACCTCACGGACTTCCTCGTGACCCTGGAGGCGTCGAGCACCGGGCAGACGGTCCCCACGCCATCCTTCGAGTCGCTCTTCGAGACCAGCATCCCTGGCACCGTCACCGCGCAGTTCACGGCGGAGTTCTACCGTGACGACGAGACGGACACTGCCTGGGACACGCTTCCGCGCGCGACTGACGGCTACATGGTCATCGCTCGCTTCGGCTACTCCGGCGAAGAGAACGTGCCCGAAGCGGGTGATGACGTTGAGGTGTGGCCGATTCGCGTGACGACTCGTGCCGCCATGGCCCTGACCAACAACGAGTCGCAGCGCTTCAATCTTGAGGCTGCTGTGCCGCGTGTGCCGAGCGAGGATGCCTCGGTCGCGAGTTAGGACGTAGCCGATGACTGAAGAGGTCAAGCAGAAGGCTACAGTCGACCAACTCAAGAAGAAGCCCCGTAAGACCAAGACTGTCGAAGTCACGGTCATTGGTGATGACGGGGAACCGATGGTCGTCGAGATGCTGTTTCAGGCGATCTCAGGTGTCGAGTTCGATCGCCTGAAGCAGCGTCATAAGCCCACGCAGGAGGACCGCAAGGCAGGCCTCGACTACAACTCCGAGAAGATGGCACCACTGCTCATCGCTGCGACCGCAGTGGACCCTGATCTGTCTGAGGAGGACGCTCAGGAGATCTGGGACTCTGACGACTGGAATCGTGGCGAGCGAATGCAGTTGTTCATGGCAGCGATGGAGGTGTGTACGTCAGGGCTCAACGTCCCTTTCAAGTCGAGCGGTTGAGATGGGACAGGGAGTTTGCTACCGAGATGCGGGTTGCCAAGGAATATGGCATCCCGCATTCGGTGCTTCTTGACCGCTGGGATGAGGAGGATCGAGCCAAGGCCATCGCCTTCATGATCCACGAGGCCCAGACATGCTCCCGGTGTGGCACACAACCTTGGGAGTGGGATGAGGAAGAAGGAGGATCGAAGTTCGCCTACTATCCGCGCGAGAGGATCTGTCGCGGTTGTGAGGTGAAGGACTACATCCAAGAGGACAAGTCGAAGTCGAAGAAGACCGGCCTCTACGTGGAGTTAGTGCCTAACAATGCCTATTGACCCCGCGATTGCCCAGGGCCTCAACGACCAATCTTCGCGCCAGGTCGCTGTTGAACTCACGGCTCAGACTGCTGAGTACAACAAGCAGATGGAGATGGCCGCGACGGCAACGGGCGGGGTCGTTGAAGCGCTCATCACCGTCGAGAAGACCTTATTGCGGGTCTTCAGCACCGCAGGCAAGACCCTGGTGGGCGTCGGTGGGCTGATGACAGGCATGGCGGGGACTGCCGTCACCGTGGCGAGTCAGTTCGAGGATGCCTTCGCCCGTGTGGAGAAGACCACCGGGCTTGCGGGAGCAGAACTTCAAGAGGTCTCTGAGCAGATCCGCGAGATCTCCACTCGTGTGCCGGTGGGTGTGCAGGAACTCTCTCACCTGGCGGACATCTCCGGTCAGTTGGGTGTGAGCGAGCAGAACCTCGCCATGTATGCGGAGACGGCTGCGGCTCTTGGTGTCGCTACGGAGATCTCCTCCCACCAGGCTGTTGTCGCCTTGAGTCAGTTGATCGGTGTCTTCGGCCACGCTGAGGAGGACGTGACGGGTCTTGCCTCGTCCCTCTCGGTGCTGTCGAACCAGACCCGAGCCTCCGAGCAGGACATCCTCAACTTCTCCGTCCGTGTCGGTGGTGTCGCCCAGACCGTTGGTGCCACAGCGGACGAGATGATGGGCATCGGCGCTGCGGTCACTGGTATGGGTCTTGAGGTCGAGGCTGCGGGTACGGCCATCCAGCGGATCTTGCTCGACATGCAGCAGGCCGCGCAGACAGGTGGCGACAGCCTCTCGGACTTCGCCCAGGTCATTGGCGTCACGCGCGATGAGTTCCGCACGATGCAGAAGGAAGACCCGGCACGGCTCTTCCATGATCTTGTCGTTGCGTTGGGTGCGGCTGGTGATGAGGCTGGTGCGCTGCTTCGTCAACTCAACATTCGTGAGGTGCGAGCGACGCAGACGATGCTCGCGCTGGCTTCGGCCTCGGACGAGTTGAGCGAGGCCATGGGGATGTCCTCGGAGGCGTTCCGTGAGGCTGAGGACGTCTTTGAACTGGCGGAGATCCGCTTCGACACCCTCATTCAGTCGTTGACGACGTTCCGTCAGTCGATCTCCGAGGTCATCCGATCTGTCGGGATGCCGCTTCTCACGTTCGCGCAGCATGTTGTCGAAGCCGTGACGTGGATCATCAATCGCTTCAACGCTCTTCCGAAGTACGTCAAGGACTCGATTGGCTACATCCTCGGTTTCGGTGGGGCGTTGCTCACCATGCTCGGGGCGTTGACGCTCGTCTTCACGACCTTCCACGGGTTCATCCTGCTCATGTCGCAGGGTCCGCGTCTCTTCGCTGCCCTGGCGACTGGCATCGAGAGGATCACCCATGGTCTGATCCCTCTCCAGAAGGGTGCGCTCACGACGAAGGCCACGCTCGTTGGCCTGAAGACCACGGTCATCTCGCTCTCGAAGACGGTTGCGGCACTTGGAGCGAAACTCGCTGGGAAACTGGGTGTCTTCGCCTTCAAGGAGTTCGGCAGGGCACTTGCGAACGTGGGTCGGTATGGGGCGAAGCCTCTCGTGCCGCTTCTGGGGAAGATGGCGTTCTCGCTGGCCAAGATCGCTGGCGCTGCTGTGCTTGCCTACGGAGTGTTCAAGGGCGTCGAGTACGTCTTCCGCAATGCGGGTGCAAGCGTCGAGGAAGCGAATGAATCACTAGAGGATCTCGCTGAGTCGATGGACACGGCCTATTCGAGGGCGACAGGATTCTCTGGCCCAATGGAAGAGGCTGCTGAGTCTGCGTTGAGTTTCGCCAACGCCAACAAGGAACTCATCGGGACGTTGCGTGAACTCAGCGACCAGAGTGCTGAGGACATGGCCTTCACCATCGCCTTCAACTTGCGTGGTGGTGGAGCAAGTCTCGATGAGGCTGTCGATGCCGGTGAGCGTCTGCTGCGAGAGGCAGGGTTCGACGAGGAACAGATCGAAGAACTCGATCTTGAAGCCCAACTCAATGTCGAGACCAACGTCGAGCGGTTCGAGCAGGAACTTGGCCGCATGGAGCAAGCAGCAGAGAACTTCACCGACTATATTCGCGATACTGCCTCTATATTGGATGAAGTTCTTTTCGTTCGTTTCTTTCGTGGTCTCGACGACGACGTTGCTCGGGCCTTCGGTCAGCAACTCGAAGCCGTCGGGCACATGATCGACGATGAGGCGACCTCTCTTGAAGAGGCGATC
>PUMT01000052.1 GCA_003551495.1 Bacteroidota bacterium | reverse complement strand
TCTCCGTGAGAAAGTATTAAATCCGGATAAGATGATTTATAGCGTTGCCTGAGAGCAGTCATTGCATCTACACTTTCCCTGTGAACCGACAAAATATGATCCCTGTCTGATACCGACCTGTAACTGTGGCCGGCATGCGTAAGGAACCCTGAGAAATGGAAATGGGGTTGTTTTTCAATGCTTTTCAATATCCTGTCGACCGTTTCAGTATCGTTTGCATCTACCCCTGTCCTCCGGTAGCCGCAGTCAATCTCAATAAAGAAATTAACATTCCTTTTGATTTTTCCCGACACCTTATCAACAGTCCCGGCCGATTCAACCATAAGATTCAGCACCGTATCTTCCGGTATGGCATTTACCCGTTCTGTCTCATGAATGTTAAACGGAACTGAAACCGTTATATCTTTCCAGTTGCCTTCTGCAAAATATCCTGCCATTCTCATTGATGAAACGGTTATTCTGTCCACTCCCTCATTTCGATACCATTCGCCTATCTGTTTTGACTGGTGGGTTTTAAAGTGAGGACGCAGAATAAGGTTGCATGCTGCAGCCTTGTCAACCATTTTTTTTATATTTCTCCTGCATTTCAACTCATCCAGAAGAAGCGTGGGTTCAATAATATTAGCCATAACCTAGGTTGTTTTGTCAGAATCACCTTCTGTACTAATTGCCTGTCAAGACTATGAATACAGAAGGTAATATCCGCACAATGAAAAGAACTATCCAGAAGCAAGACGTTCGAAAGTCAGCGTGCCAGACCTGCCTCAGCGACGGTTACCAGCAAAGTTCTCTGAATAGCAATATGTCCGTCTATATTGGCCCACCATTCATCAAGTGAATGATTGGCACCCCCGGCTCCTCCCCTGCCGATTGTTACCGCAGGAATACCAAGTGAAATAGGTATGTTTGAGTCAGTTGACGATCGTGCCAGTCGTGGCTCAAAACCAAACTGTTTAGCGGCAGCCATAGCCCTCTGAACAAGGGGAGTTGAAGGCTTAATCTCACCAGAAGGGCGGTCGCCTATTTTGTCCAGGTCTATTTCAAGTGGTCTCCCCGAAGCTCTTTTACTGTTTTGTTCTTCGAGTGCTTTCTTCATGGCCTCTACATAAATGCTTTCTATCTCCATCAGGTGATCGTGGCAGACTGATCTCATATCCACCTCCATCCATGATTCATAGGGGATTGAATTAATGGATGTCCCTCCTCCTATACGGCCGACATTGTAACTGGTACGGGGCACATCGCCTGCAAGGAATTCGCCCGCTTTTTCATCAAACATATTTATTGCTTGTGCCAGCGCATGAGCGGGATTTCCAAGTCCGAACGCCCCCCATGAATGGCCGCCCGGACCTTTGAATGTCGTGCGGTATCTTACAGAACCCAGTCCCTGATTTACAATACGGCTGTCGCCTGCTCCGTCAACCGATATGAATGCGTCAATTTGCGGTCCGCCTTCCCTGAAAAGATGCTTTACACCCCTCAGGTCACCCAGGCCTTCTTCACCAACAGTTCCAACAAACCATACATCGCCCTCCGTTTCTATACCTGCCTTGTTCATAGCTCTCAAAACTGTAAGAACAATAGCCATACCACGTGAATCATCACCTACACCCGGAGCAAACAGCGTATCACCGCTCATCCTTACGGTAACGTCTGTACCTTCAGGAAACACAGTATCCATATGTGCAGAAAGAACAAGAACCCTGTCACCTTTGGTTCCCTCTCGAATACCTATAACGTTTCCTTCATCATCAATATAGGCCTCATCAACACCGGCTTCACGGATCATATCCAGAAAAGCAGCTGCCCTTTCATCTTCCATAAAAGGAGGTGCCGGGATTTCTGTGATTTTTATATGGTCTTCAAGTGTTCTCTCTTCAAGTTCAAGAATAATATCGAAAGCTTCACGGATCAGCGGATGATCAGCCAGTTCGGTCATTTCATCAATATATTCGGGGGCTGTTTCAACCTCATCTTCATCAGTGACCGGTTCGGTTCTGGTTTCACATGATGATGCAAAAAAAACAGCAATAGCGGTGCCACAAATGGCATTAATAAATTTTGAACGTTTCATACTCTTTTCTTTTTTAGTTAATTTCTGCACAGGCAATAGAATTTCCAACAGTCTGTTTAAACCGGATTAGTCTGCATTATTGTTCCGGTGGTTGCCAGTGCGAATGAAATAATTTTGCAATATACAAAAAAATTATCCCTTCCTTAACCGGGAAGGCAACCATCCTTAAAGGAAACTGCCCCGGGATAATAATCCGGGGCAGTCTTTCATAAACCTGCATTTTGTGCTGCTGTTTTTTTAAATGTTCTTAATTAAAACAATCCTATCATAAATCATAAATAACAGAAAAACAATAGCTAATACTGTAAGCCAAAAGTGCTTTCTTTTAACTGAATCTTTTCTGGACCTAAAAAGAAGCATTGATATAACAAAAATAAAAAATATGATTACTACTGAATGGTAAAGAACTGACTCATAAATCATATCCGGAAAATTTGAATTAAACAAAATATTTACCACCATCCCATACAACTTGTAAAATCTGCCACAATAAATGCAGCTGCAATATACCCTCCAACACTTCTAGCTGCAACCCTTACAGCCATTTTTATAGCTTCTTTTGTCAATTTGCCTTTTGCCAAAGCTGCTAATCCGGCTCCTGAAATCCCAAGAGCTCTAACAGCACAATCCCAATAT
>PUMT01000193.1 GCA_003551495.1 Bacteroidota bacterium | reverse complement strand
TCCATTTTCATTATCCTCACAAAAAAGAGCCCCGACTATGCTCTCTATAATTTTATATTCGTTGTATTTACTGCTCCACCAGTTCCCCAAAGAATAATCCCCGCTCTCGCAATACTTAATCGTCCCCGCCTTTGTGGCTGTACCGGAACTCTGACTGAATTTCACCGGCATACTGCCATCTTTAAAGCCCTCGGAGTTGGTGCTGTCGAGCCACCTCACACCGGATGTTTCGCCGGTGGTATCTGCGACAATCGCCTTGCCGGTCAGGTTGATCCGCTTGCCCTCCGCCGCTCCGATTGCTATCACGGAACATAAAGCGGTAACGTCGGAAGCAAGCTCGTAATCGCCGGGGAATGCATATACGGTTCCGGTCGTCTTGCCGTCAATCGCCTCTCGCAAAGCCGTCCCTCGTTCCAAGTCAGTGCCGTCGTCAACGACTACAATCCGGTCGTTGGCCGTCAGTGCGATTTTCGCCGCATCCAGCTCCCTGCCCTGGTTGGCGCTCAAGGGAGCTGTTGCGCTGGTGGATGTCAGGCCGTCGATCACGTCCGCCTCTTTCAGGATTGTCGCGTCGGCGGGTTCGTAATCAACACTGTGCTTGTCGCTGCCGTGCTCGGTCGGAGTTCGGTCGTCGCTCAGGCGGCTGTCGGCGGTGTCGATCAGGGTTGCGTCGGATATTTTGCCGTTCAGGTTGGCAAGCGTGTCCGAGCTATGCTTGTCGCTGCCGAGGGCATGGGCGGCTGTCAGGTCAGTCGGCTTGTTCAGGATTTCGGCCAGCCCCTCGGTCGCGTCCCAGTCGGCGTTCACGGGGTCGGCGGGGATTTCGGAGGCAAGCGCCACCCGGTCTCCTGTCCCCGCTCCGTGTACCTCGGTCTCGGAGTTGTGCGAGGATACCGCCGTCGCTGCCACGCCTGCCGCCTCGTTGCGCTCGTCGCGGTTAGTCGGAGCGGGGTGCGTGGTTGTGTGCGTGTCGAGGTTGGCCTGCACGGCGGCGGCGGCTCCGAGCGCGTCATAGAGCGCGTCGGCCTCGGTCTGCGTCAGTGCGCCCTCGACGGACACAACGGCTGCCCCGGTCTCGTTGCTGGCGGCCTCGATGGTGATCTCGGCAATCGCCTTGTGGCCCTCGCCGCCCTCGGCCTTGTCAACCACCGCCAGCAAAACTTCCAGGCCGCGCGCGCTTGACATGTAGTCTTCCAGTGTCTCATTACTGAGATTGACCTCGAAAGTAACATCGCCATCGGCATTAACCGACCCGGCGACTGGCGTGAATGCAGAAACGATCTCGGGGAATTGCCCCTTGACCGCCCCAGTCAGTTGCAGGGAATATCCCGTGAAGTTAATCCCGGTAAAAATGAACACCGCTCGCTCGTCGTAAATGGCCGCGCGCCCCTGTACGGTTACCGCGTAGGTGGTAGGATTGATTGTGAATGTGGTTTGCATGGTTGATTATACCTCGCTTTATGTGTAATTACAAGCCGCCGCAGTTTTTACATGGTTTGTGTCGTTTTCGCCTTGGCTCCCACGTTCCCTTAATTTCACTGACTGCCTCATCGGTAAATGTCGCTTTGTCTTCGGCTTCATTCCACTCGCTCGCCAGTGCTATGCAGTCCTCGATGTACAGGTGGCCTTCCTTGATTCGCTCGGCCTTTCGTTTGATTGCGGTTATACGATAGGTTTTCATGGTGCGGGCTCCGCAGTGGAATCCTGTTTATACGTGGATCGAGTCACGCCATCATCCATCACAATTGTACCCGATTCGTGAAAATAACGGCCTTCGGGCGTATCCCCCGTGTCTCGCTGAGCCTGTCCCATTTCCCACGCCGGCACAGTCGTGTTCAACGTCAGTTGACGCGTGTCATAATAAGCCCAGTCGCTCTGGATTGTCCATTTGGATCCGTCCCATAGCAATACCCTGGATTCCAGCATACATTCCCATGTACATGAAACCGTGGTCGCCCGCAAAAATCCTTCTTTCCATCGATATTCCGTGATCAGATCAACGGAATAAATCTCCCAATAGTATATCTCGCCGTCCCGCGCACTGGCCAAGTCGTTGGTAGCGCTGTACTCATACAACAACCCATCTTCGTCGGGACACGGGAATCCGTCAGGGTTGGCATACCCTGGGTTGTTCGGGTCTTCCTCCGGCCAGTTCTCGCACGGGCAGGTGTCCGGCGCGGGTTCTTCGCAGCAGCACGCCTCGAACTCCGCCCGGGTTATCAGCACCGGCTCGTCATTCACCCCCTGCACCGGGAAGCTGCCGTCCGGCATTATGTAGTATTCAGTGGCCACGTCATTCTCCGCTCGGGCATTCGAAGGTTGCCACCGCCTGCCAGTACGGAGAGCCCGCACCCCCGTCATGCATTATCACCGACTTCGCCGTCGGGGCCGAAAGAACCTCCCACCCTGCCGACCCGTAATGCAGCAGGGCCCCCTGGGACGGGTTCACGTCCATATTTTTCCACGCCTTTGCCGTGTCGTCCCATGCCAGCAAGTCGCCGTCGTACTCGCCGTCCGGGATGCCGGGTTTCCAGTACAGGCCCTTTTCCACGGCTTCCGAAACCAGCTTGCCGCTTTCCAGCCGCTGGACGGTATCCGTGTCCAAATCCTCGGCAATCCCGTCAACGATCATGTAGCACTCCCACACCCCGCGAATCTTCAACGCCAGAAGCCGCTGGCCCTCGACGGCGGCGAAGTCGGAGCGCAGTTCGTAGTCGACGTTTTCCGCAATCTTTTTCTCG
>PUMT01000066.1 GCA_003551495.1 Bacteroidota bacterium | reverse complement strand
ACCGTTACTGCTGCTACATGGAACAGAAGACGGTTCAGTTGAATGGCTCCAGGCAATTGAATTTTACAATGCTCTGAGGTTCAACGGAAAGAATGTGATACTCCTCTCCTACCCGGGAGAAGGCCATCATCTGGCAAGATACGAGAACCAGGTGGATTTCCAGACACGGATGGAGCAGTTTTTCGATCATTACCTGATGGACAGGGAAGCACCGGATTGGATGATAAAAGGGGTGCCTTACCTTGAAAAAGAAAGGCAGGCATTATCGAATCAATAATTAACAAAAGATTTTTAAAAAAGCCGGGGTCAGCCTCATACGACCCTGGCTTTCTTTTTTAATTCTGTTGATTCTGACAATTTATTGCAAAAGATAATAAGGAGTCAGGAAGTTAACCTGCATCGAAAAAAGTGATGTTGCAGACAGTGAATCATTATTCTTTTAGCAACTCAGATAATTTTTCTTCTAATTGACCCGGCCTGAGATTAATTCCTCTTATTATTCCATTGGTATCAATCAAATAATTTGAAGGAATAAACTGTATCCCCAATGATTTAACAGCTTGATTATGAAGTCCCCCTTCTGCAAACGTATTTACCCATTTTAAACTATCATTCTTTATTGCTTGTTCCCATGATTTTTTGTTCACATCAAGTGATACTGCAAATATTTCAAAACCATAATCACGATAATTTCTATATATTTCGAGTGTTTGAGAATTATTTTGCATGCAAGCGCCACACCAGGATGCCCAAAAATAGACAAGTAAAACTTTGTCTTTAAATTTTGATGAGCTAATCAATTTGCCTTCTGTGTCAGGGAGTTTTAAAGGTTTGAATTCGGTCCCGATAATAATATTCTTTAAATTGTCCAAAGAATTATTTATAGATTCAATTACCTCCTTATTCTGAACAGTTTTGTCAATTTTCTGATATAAAGCGTAAACTTGCTCATAGGTTAATATCCGATCCATTGCTATATCTTCTAAAAGCATACTGGAAAATTGATTCCTCGGGTTTTCAGTAAATATTGAATCCAGTTTATTATAGAGCTTTGATGCAATTTCGGGATCTTGCTGAAGTTTAATAAAATACTCCCTTAAATCAGACATTAATTCAGCAGTTTTATTACCAGAAATAGAGTTAATGATAATAATGGGGTCAGTGATGGTGATCTCTATTTCCATTTCGCTGTTTTCAAGGAAAAGAGCTTCATTTAAGAAAGAATTTTTTGTGTACAACCTCGACAGGATTGGGAAATCCACAACTCCTTCAAAACTGAATTTTTGATTTTCAACTAAAGAACTGTCAGTTTTTTCTCCATATCTGAGGTAAATGTGCCCCTGGTATTCATTTTTAACTGTTCCGGTTATCTTGAATGAGTTTTCCTGACTGAAACAATTAAGCGATAAGAGAACAATGGAATAAAGGATTAAGTGTTTGATTTTCATTTTATTTAATTTAGTTTATAATAACCCTTTTTACGTGTTGCCTGAAAGACGCAAGGCCACAATCATGACCTGCTCGTGATTGTGGCTTTCAATTATTTTTGTAACTGCTTTTTAAAATCTTTATTCTTTGAATTATTATCATAATTACAAAAAACCCAAACACAATTACTCCTGTAAATGAGGCAAAAAACCGCCAATGTGTAAAATCTTCTACAACTCCCTTACTTGCAAAAACATGAACTGCAAATAAAAATATGCAAATGTTGAAAATTAAAGCTATTGTATTTTTTTTTAGCATTTTTTATACTATTTAGCATGATGCAGCAGTTCCGGATAATCAACCTGAAATGCCTCCTGCAATTAAACCAACTTTTGTGTCTGCTTCAGATTTCAGTTCTATTTGACAAGTTACAAAAAAACCACTTACAAAAAAATCTTTGCAAGTGGTTGTTTGTGTTTTGATTCTGGCAGATTACGCGTCCCCTTTCACGTCCCCTCAAAAAAAATACCCCTGTATATAAGGGGTATGTGAGCGATATTGTGATTCCGCCAAAATTACTCGCCCCCGCAAGGCCACAATCACGACCCGCTCATGATCCTGGCTTTCAAAGCAAGTACTTAATCTTTTGTGCTTTAATAAAAAAACGGGAACTGCATTGCAATTCCCGTTCGGTGATTCCGCCAGGATTCGAACCTGGGACCCACAGCTTAGAAGGCTGTTGCTCTATCCAGCTGAGCTACGGAACCGTAATTTCAGGCTGCAAATTTAAAAAAACATTTTATAAAGACCATTTTTCACTCAATTATTTAATAAACGTCACCGGCAAATGAATTATTCCTGTATGCAGGCGCACCACATGAAAAAAGGGGGCAAAAACCCCCTTTTCAATATTATTATCGGTTGCTGTGACGGTTAAAACCCGGCACAGACCGGAAATTTAATTGTCCCAGTGAATGGTCTTGAGCCTGGTTACCATTTCCTTAGCCATTTCAAGTGCTTTTATCTTCCGGCTTTCTGTATAACTTGTCAGGAAAGCGCGGGCAAGCTCTTCATCTTCATCCATCAGCTCGAGTGCTACTTTTTCAATAACAGGCTGAAGCCTGAACTGCTCTTCTTCAAACGGATCCCAGATTTCCCTTGCCATTTCAACATTCCTTTCATAATTAAGATCTATCAGGTTTTCCAGTGCTGTGAAAACATCAAATGCATTTTCCGGGTCATGCTCGAAAAAGTTCCTTGGCGGATCAAAATGAAATTCAATGTCAAGCATCTCTTCAACATCATACTGGTGCTTGT
>PUMT01000113.1 GCA_003551495.1 Bacteroidota bacterium | reverse complement strand
TCAAAGTTGACGAGGAAAATATCGTCCAGACAGCATCTCTTACACGTTCGCTTTGGGAGGAGATCAATACCTTTGACCCCTTTGAATACCAGTTGATTGAAGATATTATAGGCGGGCTGTACAGTTCCGAGAGGAGGATGAACAGAATACTGGGAATTCTCACAATTATTGGAATCGCGATAGCTGCATTCGGGATTTACGGACTATCATCATTCATAGTCCAGAGCAAAACCAACGAAATTGCCGTCAGAAAAATTTTCGGAGCTTCATTCTTGCTGATCTTATGGGGTATAATGAAAAAATTCGGCTACTGGATCATTATTGCAAACCTGATTGCCGGGGTAATTGCATGGAACTTCATGAACAACTGGCTGGATGATTTTGCATACAAAATATCACTTAACGATCCCTGGGTTTATATAGGTTCTTTTTTAATTTCGGTACTGTTGATAATAGTTGCAGCAGGTTACCAGACTATAAAAGCAGCGGGCCTCAATCCCGCCAGATCGTTGCGCTATGAATAGGAGGCATTTCTGTATAGGTGCGGCCATCCAGTTCCCTGCCACCCATGTTTTTGCTTATACCTCCCCATTGTTTGAAATAAAAGTGAGTGTTTGAACTGCGGCACTGCCCAAGTATATCTTTTACCCACTCCTTTTTCATGGGCCTGGCGTTATAACCACTCTCCCCTCCTGCAATAACCCAATCAATTCCATCAAGGTCAAGAAAGGGAAGCGGCTCCAATAAGGGTTCACAGCAGAGGAATTTTATACGGGCGCCGGTCTGTTTCAGGTGCGCCACCCTTTTAATTGCATCCCTGTTCTCAACCGTTACCCCCATCCATATATTGGGAGTCCAGTTGATCAGACTATCATGGTCATATTTCTGAAGCAGGTGCGACCTTTTTGTAACTATCTGGAATATATGATGAGGGTTATTGTTCATCACGGCAAACACCTTCCTGATATAATCAACGGGTATATCTTCATGAAACATGTCGCTCATGGAATTTACAAAAATGATCCTCGGCTTTTTCCACCTGTAGGGGGTATCAAGTGTGGAGGGATGAAGTGTCAGCATGAAGCCGTTACGGTACTTTTCCTGTCCCATAGCCTTAAGCCGCAATGCCATTTTTTCGGCATAACAGTTCCGGCAGGCTTCGGAAACTTTGGTGCAGCCTGTGGTAACATTCCAGGTTGACCCGGTAATCTCCTTTTTCTTTTTTCCCATATTCAAAGCTTAGTAAAATGACCGGGATATAAAAAATGCGATTGTGACTCTTCTCCTTAAAACGGGCATAGAGGTAAGAAAGTACATCATGGGTTTTTGAAAGGACGGGGATTCCCGTAAAGAAGAATATGTGAAGGGGAATTACTTGTAAATTGGCTCAAATGACTGCGGGTATGTGAACTACCCGGTTCTTCATCTCTCCTGACCTCCTTTTCCTCACGGTTTAAAAAACTAACCTGAACAGGAGAACCTGCAATTGAACGGGGGATAGTCTTCTTTAATTCCCGGTGAATTTTATTTTCATTTTCACCAATGTTTTCAGTTAATACAAAAAAATCCACATCGTCTTCTGTATCCCCCCCGGAGCAAAACCAATTTGCAGCACCGAAAACAGAAACAGGTGGCGTTGGCAAAACTGCAAGAATTGCTTCAACGACCTCCTTTACCTCATGAAAACATTTTTCATATTTTGAGCAGGTTAGAGTATTGTATAACTCAGGTAACAAATCCAGAACCGGTTTTTTTATGAAATCACGACTAAATACGTCCTTGTCTTTTACCTGGTTGTTAAATATTACAGGATCAAGGTCAATAGTTCTGGGAGCGTTTTTGTTTTCAGTCCTCACACGCCCCAGCTTATGCTCTATTCCCTTGAGCCTGCAGTTGAGTTCAGGATATTCATATGAAGTTTCAATCTGGAATACTCCGTTCAGGAAATCATCCTGATTTTCGTAGAGCAACGGTTTTGTATAAACAAAATCAGATTTCCTGATAATATTAGCCAGAGAGGCAATTTCCTTTTCTGCCTTTATTATATTCTCTTCGGGTTTAATATTTGAGCCAACACCAATTATTGCACTATTTATACTCATCTGATTTTACTGCAATGACATTGTCACAAAATCTTAAAGCGTAGGGTTTTTCAACTTTAACCAGAACATTCTGTAAATCCCCACTCTCTTTTACAATTTTATATATGTGATTAGCAAGACTTTCAATCAAATTAAATTTTGAGGATTCAACTTCTTCAATTATCTTTTTTGTAAGTGATTTGTAATTCACAGTATGTTCAATACGGTCGGTTTTTTCTGCCTGTTGTGCATCATAGCTAAAACTCACAGAAACAACCACATCCTGAAGATTATTCCTTTCCCAGTCATTTACACCTATGATTGTTCTCAGCCTCAGCTTTTCTATTTCTATCCTTGTCATAATTTGTATTTTACAAGTTATCTCCCCCGTCGGCAAATATAATCTGTCCGGTTACAAAATAGTTATTCAATAAGAAATCTATTGAGCTTATAATACTTTCAATCCCACCAATTTTTTTCATAGGGGTTTTTTCAGCAAGTTTTTCAATATACTGCACATCTTTGTCTTTTGGAGGAAGTATAATTCCGGGTGCAATACCGTTAACCCTGATCCCGGGCGCCAACTCCATAGCAACCTGTCTTGTAAAAACAGACAGGAACTTTTTAGTTAAAAGATAATCAAAATGCCTGGTGGCGTTCTTACTGATC
>PUMT01000233.1 GCA_003551495.1 Bacteroidota bacterium | reverse complement strand
TAATCAACTGTCCGATATTTATAAGCTAACCCAGTATCAATCAGCTGGCCCGCTATTAATTAGCTAACCCTTATTACTCAGCTAGTCCGGTATCAATCAGCTATCCGGTTTTAATCAGCCGTCCGCTATCAATTATTAAATCTTTTTCCCTGCCATGTTCCGGCCTCTTCAAGTTTTTCTTCTAGCAGTGACACGAACCTCTCGTAGCGTATTCCCCATCTTTCCCCTCCGGCAAGGCACTCGGGCGGCACTTCCCCTGCAAACCTTTCCACTACGAATAATGGATTGAGCCTTTCAAGGTAACCCACCATAAAACCGAGGTACTCATCAAGTCCGAAAAGCCTGAAGCGTGACGGGTCTTCACTGTACTCCGCGGCCATCTGAGTACCTTTCACTATCTGCAACTGGCGGAACTTAACGTTATTAAGGGGCAGCTGAGATAATATGTCAGCCGTGCGCAGCATCTCCTTCTCCGTTTCGCCGGGCAGGCCGAATATCATATGTGCTCCTGTCCTTATACCCCTTGCGGCTGTTCTTTCAACCGCATCTGCCGATGTTTCAAAATCGTGCCCCCTGTTAATGATCTCCAATGTACGGTTGTAACACGACTCAATGCCGTATTCAACTATCAGGTAATATTCTTCCGACAGTTGCTGCAGGTAATCGAGCAGTTCATCACTTACACAGTCGGGTCGGGTCCCGATAACAAGTCCCACAACCCCTTCAACCGACAGCGCCTCTTCATAAACCTTTCTGAGGTCTGTCATTGCGGAATAGGTGTTTGTATACGACTGGAAATAGGCAAGGTATTTTTCAGCCCTCCTGTATCTTCTCCTGTGAAACTCCATCCCCTTTTCTATCTGTTGCCTGACGGGCAGGGACTCAAAGAGGTAGGAAGGACTGAAAGCGGGGTTGCTGCAGTATGTACAGCCGCCGGTGCCTTTTGTGCCGTCACGGTTGGGACATGTAAATCCCGCATTCACGCTCACTTTTTGCACCCTTTCCCCGAATTCGCGCCTGAAGTAATCGGCATAGGAGTTGTACCTGCGGGTTGTGCCCCAGGGAAACAAAGTGTTTTTTCCTTCTTTTCCACCGTGTTCGTTGCCCATGTTACCCCTTCCCTTCAGATTTAACATTTACAGTCTCGCCCATATCAACGTACCAGATAAACCCTTCAACATTTTCATGCCCCATCTCACTTATGTGACGCATATATTGCCTTACCTGCGAAATATGTGAAGAATTCCTCCTGTCGCCGAACTTGTAGTCAATTACAACAGTCTTTCCACTACCGGTCAAAACCCTGTCGGGGCGCTTCATCTCGCCGTTTTTCAGAAGTATGAGAGGTTCTGTTTTTACCTGCCGGCTTCCGTCAAACCAACCAGATACTTCCTCTCCTGAAATCAACCTTTCAATCTCCCCTGCCAGCTGCTCTGATTCCTGTCTGGTAACCTTACCTTCAAGATATATCCTCCTGAGAGCCTTTTTAATATCACCGGCCGTTTCGATATCCTGAAAAACCCTGTGCATGATGACACCCCTGTTAATTTTCTCTTTTCTCTCCCTGTCAGCAGCAAGCAGCCCCTCCCCCCTGAGGCGAAGCTTCAGCTTTTGAGAACCGGGATAAGCAGGATATGAATCCATCAGCACTTCCGATTTTTCTTTATCCACTTCCTTTTTCTCATGGATGGAGGGGATACCGGCTGTAAACACCTCCCAATCCTCATCTGAGTCCTCTGAAAGAAGGATCTCAACTGCAGAATTTCCCCCCGGCAAATGTGACTGCAAAAAATTGTGCAGCAGCTGGGAAACACTTTTTATTCCCTTCTTTTTGCCGCCCGTGTCAGCAGGTTCAGGGGCAAAAACATGCAACTCATTTTCCGGCCGGGTGAATGCCACGTAAAGAAGGTTCAGGTTGTCTACAAACACCTGCATCCTTTCTGTGAAATAATCACCTGCAAACAGGCTGTTTGCCATTTTTCTGCTGTATTTGACAGGCAGGAGTTTCAGCTTGTTGAAAGGAGTGGTTTCAGGCTCACACCACAAAAAATTCTTATGGACAGGCATATGATCAATATCCCAGTCGCAGTAAGGTATCAGCACAACTTTGAACTGCAAGCCCTTTGCCTTGTGAACGGTCATTATCCGTATTGCATCCTGGTTGTCGCTGCCGGTAACAGATTTGTTACCGCTGTTCTCATCCCACCATTCAAGGAAGGAACTTAAGCCGGCGGGCTCTTTTGCAGAATATTCCAGTACCGAATCCTGGAAAGCCGTAAGATAAGGTATTTCAGATTCAAATCTTTCCAGGCCGAACATTGAGATAAGGCGCTCCACCATTTCGAAAAGGGATATCTGCCTCAGTGTTTGTATTTCAGAAACAAACTCAGGCGGAAGATATGACTCCCACTCTTCAGTATTCCCCGAAGATGCAGAAGAATACATATCATGGAGGCCTGATTCCCTCACCTCCATCCTTTGTATGTAGCGGGAATATTCATTCAGCATCACCGCCTTGCTGATCCTGTCGCCGGGATTGTCAAGATATGCCATAACAGATAGAAGGAATCTCACCGAAACAGAACCGTTCAGCAGCAGGAACTCATCTGATATGAATCCGGGTTTCTTTTTCCCTGATGTGTCTTCAACTGACTGCCAGTCCATCAGCACAGAGGCAAGCTCCCTCCCGTCCTTTTTGTTTCTTACAAGCAGGGCAATATCACCGGGCTTGTACCCTCTTCCGAGCAACTCT
>PUMT01000196.1 GCA_003551495.1 Bacteroidota bacterium | reverse complement strand
TTTGTAGTGTAAAAAGGCTCGAAAATACGCCTGCACGTCTCATCATCCATACCCATGCCTTCATCCTCAACACTCAACTTGACGTAACGGCTATGTTTAACTCCTAACCGGCTGCTTTCCGCATCGTTTATTGACAGATTACCGGTTCTTATTTTTATCCGCCCTCCGGATGGCATTGCGTCCCTGGCGTTAATAACCATGTTAATAATCACCTGCTCCATGTTGGAAGGGTTTGCTTTAATATTCCAAAGCCGCTCGCCGGGTTCCCATTTAACCGCAATATTTTCAGGAACGGTCCGCTTAATCATTTTAATGGACTCTTTGATTACCCGATTTAAATTTATAACTTCCTTTTCCGGGGATTCCTTCCTGCTGAAAAGGAGAAGTTTCCTGACCAGGCTTTCAGCGCGGCCGGAATCCTGTTTTATAAGATCAAGATCGCTTACCATACCTACAGGTATATCGTTTTCCATGAGAAGCTGAACAGTCAACTTCACCGAAGTGAGGATATTATTAAAATCGTGCGCTATTCCGGCGGCCAGATTGCCTACCGCTTCCATCTTCTGGGTATGTATGAGCTGGTGATGCAGTTCTTTTATTTCCCTTAAATCATTAAATATGCATATAACCCCCATAGTCTTCCCCCTGTGCTTTACAAGCGAGGCGTTAAGAGATACGGGGACTTCTTTCCCTTCCGCGGAAAATATTGTCATTTCATAATTTTTCAATATTCCCTTTTCCCTAAGGGACTGCATATTCGGCCGAAACAGGAAACTTTTCTCTTCTTCCTTTTTTCCTGTTTTTTCTTTAAAAATTATTCCGGCATGTTTTTGCAGAAGGTCTTCTTCCCGGTATCCGGTCAGTTCCAGCAGCCGTGGATTTACATCGGTAATTATACCGCCGGGGGTTATCACCATCAGGGGGTAACCTATGCTTTTAATTGTGGCCTCAAGCTTCAGCATTGCAGTTACGTCCTCTACTGTATAAATATACTGATTTATCTCACCCCCGTATTCTTTTATCGGATAGGCTGAGCATTTATAACAGTTCTTCTCGTCCTCTATGATACGGGAAACTGGAAGACCGCTTTGCAGGGCATCGGCACCCGGACTTGACTGGGAAAAAGACTCTTTACCGGAAAAAAAATCATAATATTTTGAATTAAATACATCGGGATACCGACGGGTTATATATTTATTCGCCCATAACACGGTATGGGCTTTATCGATAAGAAGAATTCCGAATTTAAGATTATCGGTCAGAGTTTTTCTGAATTCCAGCTCCATTCGCATTTTCCTTCTTCTCTGCGCGTCAAAGAGGTTAAGCATTCCCATTATTCCCCACGCTGCAACAAGAGCGCTGAGAATCCTGAACGCATACACCGGCATACCCGTTGCGGACAGGAAGAGTTCGGCATTAAGCCGGCTGGCAGGCGTATAAAATAGCCCGCAAGTATATCAAAATTGACTTTAGGATTGGCGGAAAAAAGACTGATTAAACTGACCGCGCCTAACAGAAGAAGAAAAACCCAGCTTCCGAAAATTTTTCTGCTGAGTCCGATCAGTCTTCTGCCGAACTCAAACAGGAAAAAGTAAGCTCCCGCGGCAAATATCAGGCCGGCAAAATGTTTACTTTCATCAGTTAAAATACGGAAAGAATAAAAATCTGCCGGAACATGCGCTAAAGCATAAGCAATCAGAAGCCACAGGATGCCGGTTATTTTCTCCTTCTTCTCTTTTTTCGGCTGGACGGCTATCGCCAGCCCCATCATAACAAAGGAAATTCCATAGATAAGCCATATTATATCCATTTGCCGAACCACTATACTCCGTCTCCTTTTTTCCTGTCAGTGACGTGTTTTAAATCTCTAAGCATCACTGTTTTCTCCCGGTATTCCTTGCTCCGAAACGGAATTTGGGCCAGTGGGTAACTGCCGGACCCGAGGCCGAAGAAGTCAGGGCATACAGGCTCCTGTCTCCCGCTCCGAAATATATTGTGCCGTCGGAACTTATAGCGGGAGAAGAATCAACATCATATTCGCCGGTCCTAAAAGCCCACTCTTTATCGCCCTCCGGAGTCACGGCATAAAAATTGTAGTTCCTGGCACCGAAATAGATGTTGCCTTCCGAATCTATGACCGGTGATGATAAAACTGAAGCCCCTACGGTGAACCTCCATCTCTGAGTGCCATCGGTATTTATCGCATAAAGCCTGTTGTCTCTTGAACCTGCGTAAATAGTTCCGTCTGGACCTACCGCTGGCGAGGATACTATCTCATCGGCGGTTGAAAAACTCCATTTTTTCGTTCCGTCCGGATTTAGCGCATACAAACCACCATCTCTCGAACCCACATAAACAGTATCATCCAGGCCTATTGCCGGGGAAGAAAAAATTTCGCCGCCGGTAAGAAACTCCCATTTTTTTGTACCGTCGGAGTTTAAAGCGTACAATTTATTATCATGGCTTCCAAAGTAAACAGTACCGTCCGGGGCGATTGCCGGGGAAGATTCAATTCTTCCCCCGGTGGAAAAAGACCACCTTTCTGTTCCATCCGGGTTAATAGAATACATTTTGCCGTTATGCGACCCAACGTAAATTATACGCCCGGCACCGACGGCGGGAGAAGAGGTAATTTCTCCCCCTGCTGCAAACCTCCAGTTTTCATTGCCGTCTGAATCCAGAGCGTAAAGGTATCCGTCGCGGGAACCAAAATAAATATTTTCAAAGCCGTCTACCGCCGGAGAGGATTCCAC
>PUMT01000128.1 GCA_003551495.1 Bacteroidota bacterium | reverse complement strand
TCTGTGCTGGCCAGGATCGACGGCACGGCAGGCGAGTGGGCTGATCCGGTATTCGATCCGCTGATCACCGATGCCCAAGCCGGCGTGCAGCGCGGCGTGACTGAGCTGGGCCTGACGTGGGTCGCCGCCGAGATCGGCCTGCAGATTCCGATGGGAACCCAAGCCGAAGGCGAGCCCGGCTGGATCGCGCCCGGCCAGGTCGTGTCCGTGCTGGAGTCCGTCGAAAGCAACTGGCAAGGCATCAGTACCGGCTGGCAAATCGCCGGCCAGTGGTCAGACTCTGACGGCCTGACCGTGAGCCAGCGCGTGACCATCGAACGCTATCTGGAGCTGACATGAGCCTACGCCGCGACTGGCAGCGCCTGACCCGGCCCGAAAGCCGATTCCGGGCCCGAGTGACCGCAATCAACGCCAACGGCACCAGCACCGTGCAGACGGCCGACAACCGCATCGTTCGCGTGCGCAATCAGCCGGGCCTGACCGTGCCGGTCAACTCGTTCTGCATCGTCACCACCGGCCGCGAGCCGGGCGACTTGCCTACGATTCTGCGGGCGGCTCCGGATCTGCCGGCGGCGGAGTTTGTCAATCTCTGATGCGGCAAATCCGCACCACCACGCCGGATTCGATGTAAATCTGAATCGTCTCCTGGTTGCGGTAGTAATCCAGCCGGATGCCAGCGCTCCCACCTTGCGGCGTGGTCAACTGCCGCTCAAGGTCGGGCTGGCCAGCAGCCTGGAACACCCTGCGCTCAGAATTCCCGACGCGAATCAGGTTCGTCCCGAAGCGCTCCGAGCTTGAGCAGTTCAGCCGCGCTTGTCCGAAAGCGGGCCCCGTCATCACGACCAGCGCGGCCGCCAGCACCAACATCTTCAGCATTTCACTTCTCCTTGTCTGCCTACACCATCCTAGACCGGCCCGCCATTTCCGCGGATTGATCTGGGTCAAATCCTGTCGCATATCGTTATCTAACCCGCTGTTTTATAATGCGCCGAAATGCCGCATTTTGCAGGGTGCGGATTTGCCCTGTTTTTCTTGCCAGTTCAATGCCTTATGCCCATTAGTGCACCTTTATGGGGTTGTGGGGGTCGGGAGTTCGAATCTCCCCGCTCCGACCATTTAAATTCAATCGCTTAGGCCCGCTTCGGCGGGTCTTTTCGTTGGCGCTGTCGCAATCAGTCGCAATAGGGTCGCAAACGATCACCCAATCTGCACCGTAGTCCAAGCGTGCCCATCCGAGTAATGCTCGGTCATCCGCGCGCTGGTATGCCCGCGCAGGCGCTGTATCTGCTCCAGACTCCAGCCTTGTTTTTCCCGCAAGTGCTGGCCCAGACTGATCAACTCGTGAAACGTCGGGCGCTCCGGTGCCGGCATCCGGTCGAACAGGCCGCAGGCATCCCGGGCGTCTGCGAATCCCTGGCTGATTGAGCGCAATGTCAACTGGAATGGGTGATCCTTGCCAGCTGCCCGGCGCGGACGATCCGGCTGCTCGTGGATCAGAAACGGGCACAAGACGCCATCCTTGCAGGCTGAGATCAGCCCGCCCAGCGTGCGCCGGCTCAGTTCCGAATGCGCCACCGGCAGATCCAGCGGAATCCTGAGCCATGCGCTCGGCCCATGCTTGCGCGTCTTGGACTGGATCACATGCGCGAAGCCGTCGCGCTGGTCATCGAATCGCCACTTGCGCACGTCAGACCGGCGTTGCAGGCTGTTCAGACTCAATTCCATCGCCAGCCTGATTGCCGGCCGGGCCTGATCGAAAATGACGCGGTACTGGTCGAGCGTCATCCGTTGCCGCTGCCGGTCGGACAGATCGCGGGGCAGGATGCGCTCGGGCAGGTTCTGCGGCACCAGCTCGTCGCTCATCGCCTGTCGCCAAATCTGGATCAGCCGGACCCGGTGCTGGTTGTGCGCGTCGGCTGAGTCAATGCCGGCCAGGTCCGCGGCCAGTTCGCGCTGGCGAATCTCGGCTATCGGCTTGTCTCCCAGCGCTTCGGTGATGCGGGCAAGGATGCGCTTCGTTTCGGCCAGATAGGCAGACGATAGCGCTTTACCCTTCACTCGGCGCCGCGGCAGTGTTTCGCTGATGTAGCGCTGCACATACTCGGCCAGCGTGACCTGATCGGGCCTGCTGACGATGCGCTGCACCAGCGTCGGCTGCTCGCCGTAATAGGCGTTCAGTTCGCGGGCGGCGCGGATCGCCTCGGCCCGGTCGTAGGCCATGCCGCGCTTCTTGCCGTCTGGTGTGCGATACATGAAGTATTCGCGCCCGTCCGGTCGCCTGGTTGAATACAGGTTGTCCGGCAGGTCTCGGTTGCGGCGCTGGCGGCGCTTGGGCATGTCGGCTCTCACGAATTGGCTACCCGGCGAGCTAGCGGCGACTGTAGCGCCGTTTCACGGCATGGGGCAGGGTCTCGCTCAGGGTCAACGAACAAAAGCCCGCCCCGGCGCTCTCCGTACAGCTCGCCGCGATCTACCCAGGCCCGCACCGTGCGCGGGTCCGGGCGGCTCCCCGGACTGAACATCATGCGGTATTCTGAGACTTTCATCAACATCGCTATTCTGCCGGACCATTGGCTAAATCTTGCTCAATTAGCACTTCAGCATCAAAAAGCCCAAGCTGCCCAGGCTCATCGCGCTTGCACATCGTGCAGTCGTCTACGCCGTAGCCGCAGATAAAACACCAGGGCTTGTCCTGCTCACTCATCGCGGCGGCTCCAGTAGTTTTTTAGCACGTCGGAAATCACCCAAAGTGAGAAC
>PUMT01000125.1 GCA_003551495.1 Bacteroidota bacterium | reverse complement strand
GGTAATCAGTGTATTATGAAATAGAATTAAAAAAACCGAAAATTATATTTCAAAATAATTGGATGCATGGTATTATCCCCAATAAATATTGACAAAACTGATCTTAATAAAGAAAGGCTGAGAGGAGCACGTTTGTCTGTCCTCTTCAGGTGGGCTTTTATAATGCTTGCGGCTATACTTCTTTTTATTCAGTATTCGCTCGGATACAGGGAGATGTCAATGCATGGCCTCACACTGATATTTATATACTCTGTTTCCAACGTTTTATTCTGGCTTGCAGCAAGAAGAGGTTATAATCCAAGATATATCGGATTCTCAGGGGCATTTATAGATATTCTGGTTATTTGCTATCATCTGTATGGGATGACCATTTACTTCGACCATACCTCGGCAACCGCAGCAGCTACAATTTTTCTGATACCCATAATTTATCTGATATACACTTTCCGCCTTGACAGGGGGCTGATGTTTTTCTTAATAGGGATATCAGTTGCGGGTTTTAACCTTGTCTATTTTTCTCAATATCTCGTATCACCTGGAATATTTACCGAAAACATCTCACTTTCACCCATATCTCATATTTTTAAATCTGTTTATATCGCTTTTATCGGACTCCTGTGTATTTATATGCAATCATCCATATTCAGGTTCATTGAAAAGCAGCTCTCAGAAACTGCAAAAAAAGCACAACTGGATTCAGAAATACTTCTCGAACAGGAAAAGAACAGATCGGCCAGGGAGCTTATCGAAAAGGAAAAAAGGCTGAACATGGAGCTGGAAAACAAGATAAGGGAAAAAGATGAGCTTACTGAAAAATTAAAGGAGAATAAAGAACAGATAAAAAGTATAATATCAAATCTTCTGGGTTTTACCTACCGCTGCAAGCCGGATGACGAATGGACAATGCTTTTCATAAGCAGCCAGGTTGAGGATGTTACAGGATATAAGCCGGAATCTTTAACAGGTAATGCAGAAATCCCGTACAAATCTATTATACACAAGGAAGATCTGGCACATGTTAAAGAGACTTTAACTAAAGCCCTTAATAATAAATCCCAGTTTGACCTGGAATACCGGATAATTAAAAAGAACGGGGAAAATATCTGGGTTCACGAAGCTGGACGGGGGGTATACGATAAAGAAGGGAGTATTGTTTATATTGATGGTATAGTAACAGACATAAGTGCCAAAAAGGAAGCAGAAGCTAAACTAAATGAATCCCGGCAGCTTGTGAAAACACTTATTTCAAACCTGACCGGTGCAGTATCAAGATGCTTGTACGACAAGTACTTTACAACTCTGTTCTATAGCGAAAAAATTTACGATATAACAGGATACAGGGCGGAAGATCTTACCGGAAACAGGAATGTCAGTTTCTCAGGCATAATATATAATGAAGACCGGGAGAGGGTTGGAAAAGAAATTGATTATTGCGTAAAATATAAGAAACCCTATTCGATTGAGTTCCGCATTATGCATAAAAACGGCGATATAGTATGGGTTCAGGAAAACGGCAGGCCGGTCTACGATAATGAGGGTAACATTCTTTATCTTGACGGTATAACCACCGAGATAACCGCTAAAAAGATTGCAGAGCAGGAACTTCTCGAAGCAAAGCATAAGCTTGAGGAACTCAATGAAAAACTGGAAAAAACTGTTGAAGAAAGAACATCCAGGCTAACCGAAGCAAATACCCAGTTGCTGAAGCTGCAAAAGGAGAACCTGCAGTCACAGTTCGAAGTACTCAAGCAGCAGGTCAATCCCCACTTCCTTTTTAACAGCCTGAACGTTCTGACATCACTTATAAAGGTTGATGCCGAACTTGCTGAATCTTTCACCGAAAGGCTTTCAAAGGTTTACAGGTACGTGCTTGAAAACAAGGACAAAGATCTTGTTACGCTTGCTACTGAAATGGATTTCATAAAAGCTTACGTTTTCCTGCTGGATATAAGGTTTTCAAAAAAGGTATTTGTAAGTATAAATATTGAGGAGAAAAACCTGGATTCTTATGTTGTGCCCCTGGCCCTGCAACTGCTTATTGAAAATGCAATTAAGCACAATACCTTTTCAAGGAAAACCCCTTTGAAGATTGAAATTTTTGTTGATGATAAAAGATATCTGAATATAGTCAACAATCTGCAAAACCGGAAGATGCAGATGGTTTCGACCGGGGTGGGACTGGTAAATATAAGCAAAAGGTATACCCTCCTGTCGGAAGAGCAGCCTGTTTTTGAAATGACCGGTTCGCATTTCGTTGCAAAAATCCCCCTTATCAACAGGGAAAAATAATTTAACAAAAGAAATTGAAAAGAATATGAGAGTAGTAATAATTGAAGATGAAGCATTGGCTTCGGAGAGGTTGAAGAAAATGATCCTTTCATACGACAGGGATATAGAAATTGCAGCACAGCTTGAGTCTGTGGAAGATTCAGTTGAGTGGTTCAGGAACAATAACCATCCTGACCTGATCTTCCTCGACATTCATCTGGAAGATGATCTTAGTTTTGCAATTTTTGAGAAGATCAAAGTATCCAGTCCTATAATTTTCACAACAGCATTCGATGAATATGCAATCAAGGCATTCAAGATGAAAAGCATTGATTATCTCCTGAAGCCGATCTCACAGGAGGAGCTGAACGCGGCATTGAAGAAATACAGGGAGATGACCAGGGAACAGGATCCGGGGAAGGACTTCCATTTGCTTTATGACCTTATAGTAAAAAAGGAGAGTTACAGGGAAAGGTTTTCCGTGAAAGT
>PUMT01000109.1 GCA_003551495.1 Bacteroidota bacterium | reverse complement strand
GTGGCCTGGCGTCCCTCCTTGCGCCGTGGCCCTGGGCTTTCCCCGCGCCTGTAAGCGGGGATTTTCTTGCCAAGTCGCCAGCCCCGACGCGGCGGTGTATCGAACGCGGGCTCGTACCCTACGCAATAGCTCGCTCATTCAGTCACTCCGGCGGGTAGCATCTGTTCGCCCACCCGCGCATGAAGCTGCGCTGGCGATGATCCCGTTTAGTCAACGACTTGAAGTACGCGTAGCGCTCGCTACACAACGCCGCGATAAGCGCCTGCTGGTACCGGCGCGCGAGCGCGTTGAGGCGCCTCGCCGTCTTCGGGCCAACGATCCCGTCTTCCTTGAGCGCGCTGTTGTATTGGCCGTGAGAGAGCGCGTTGGCCGCCCGCTGCACGATGCGGCCGGCGGCCCGCATGGAGTGGTTCACGTGCATGTCAAAGGCGAGCGTGGCGACAGGCTGGGATTCGATGCGCGAGAAGGGGCGCGCGTTCCAAAAGGTTTCCCGGTAGAACTCCTTGGCCCGCGCCAAGGCCTCGTCCCGTTTGCCCTGGCGGTACAACCGCATCACATCCAAATAGACATCGGGCCACGATGCGCTGGCGATACCAAAGATCGTCGCGCCGCCCTTGTCGTGCGGGTGCTTACTGTACGCGCCCTCATGATCAAGCGTGAACGGGATTGCCGCTTCAAATGTAGCCATCACGATGCTCCTCCCAAGGTTTTCCTCCACCCAACCGCACGGCCCAATACTGTGGCAGGCGGCTCAGCGCATGCAAGCCGCGCATCCGCCACGGGTTCCAATGTACGAGGCTTTGCCGGCGGCCCGTGTCGCGCAAGTGAGCCCAGAATAGGTAATCAGCTTCAGCGCGGGTCAGCGCGGCCACCTGTTGCGCGTTCTCTAGAACGTCTAGATCGCCGCGTTTCAGGAATCCAAGGTAGGACGGCGCCCGGTAAAGCCAATCGTGAAGCAGTCCCGCCGGATGCGCGCGCGTCAGGATGAGGCCCGTAGGGCTTGACCGCACATCGCAAACGAAGCCGGCGGGAAGCCAAACGATCTCGGGGCACGCCGGGATCTCATCAAGTACCCAATCAGGGATACGAACGCCATAGATCGCGGTCACCAGCGCCTTGTCGCGCCGGAACCAGCCTCGGTCCAACCATTCCAGGCGCGGCTGACCGTTGGCGGCCCACGGGTCTGCGTAGCGGAGGCTCACACGCCTGCTCCCTTCGTCTGTTCAAGGTAGTCGTTGGCCGGGCTCAGTCGCCACCCCGGTGCTCCTCGTACAACTCCAAGTGCTCCTCGGCCCTGTCCAGTCGCTCACCGGCCCGCTCCCGGTATTCACGGAACTCCGCCAGGGAAACGCAGCCGCTCACTATGGCCGCCACGAACAGCAGTGCGATCACTCTACGCATACAACCTCCTAAAGTAGCAGGGCCGTGGAAGGCGACAGGACTCAGTCACGACGCGAATTTGGATATTTCCGTAGGTATCCTCGCGGATAACCGTAATCCAGTCGCGCATCACTATCACCCTCCACGGCCCGGTGGATCCGTCACGGGTCTATCGGGTGATGAGCCCGGCGCCCGATCCCGATCCGAGAGGAGACTCAACGCGCCGGGGCAAACCACCACGAAATCCCCGGCGTTGCCGACAGCGCGGCGATGGGCCGCGCCTACATTTAGCCTACCACGCCGGGCGCCGGTTATCAACCTCACAAGATGATCTTTAGAACGCTAGCTAGCGCCGCCAGCGCCGCGCATGCCAGCGCCACGGCGGCCCATACTTCAAGTCGGTCAATCGCTTTCATGATCGCCCTGAAATCCATGTCTGTCTCCCCGGCCTTTCAGCCGTGCTAACTGTTGTTCGACGCGATTGAGTCGCGGAGCAATCCCGTCCCCGTTCCAGATGCGTCTTTCATGTCGGCCTACTTCATTCACGATGGATTCTACCCGCGCCTCGATTTTCGTCAGGCGATCCTTCACCCGTTGCCAGACGGCATACCCCGCCCCCGCAATCCCTAGGATCCCGATTATTTGACCAAGCTCCAGCGTCAACTCCATATTGCCCCGTTAGTACGTATCCTCATGTACTTAATCCCATTCACGCTCATCGCCAAACCATAGCGCGAACGGCGGATCCCGGTATACCGCGCCGCCGTATACGTCGACGATGCCCTCCACAAATCGTATTACGCCAGTGAACTTGGGATCGTAATCATGGAACAATACAAGGCCACAGACGTGCACAACATCGAAATCGCGGCGGCACCCCTCGAACGTGTGCTCGCTATCAATGAATGCGGCGTCAAACCGTTCAGGCAACGCGCCTACGCATACCTGCCCCTCATGCTGTATCACACGGTCCGCCACGCATTCTTTAGTCCACACCGTGCGCGCTACGTCACGGGGCCTGAGATCCCATGTATGCACGGCGGCAAAATACTTGGCTGCCAGCGCGGCGGAAAGACCCTTGTGCGTGCCCGTCTCTACCAGGATGGGATCCGATGGCCCTAGCCCGGCCATTTTACGTAGCATCGCCTCGAATTTCTCCCCATTTCCTATGATCGCCGAGTGTTTCACAATATCGCCGCGCCATTCGTAATCTAGGGGCATGCTGTGGCTCCTTGTTTGCTCCGCTTCCGTGCTTGGTTTATCACCTTGTGCCGCTCATGTTTCAGTAGCGAGCCCATGATATCAGAATTCTCCATCATCATGGGCTCGAACCCGTGCCGCCAGCATACGGTACGAAACGGGACTTGATCGCGCCCCGC
>PUMT01000134.1 GCA_003551495.1 Bacteroidota bacterium | reverse complement strand
AGTTGGAGATTCGGGAGGGGAAGGAAGAACAACCTCGGAAGCAGTCAGCCCTAATTCTGCTGAAAGAACCGAGATTGTAATTAGTAACATAATGAGTATAATCAGTATAGCAGTATTATTCACCTCTACCACCGCCAAAGACAAATAAACCGATAATGACTATTAAAGCCATTCCCACGATTACAATTATCCAAGCAGGGAGAAAACCGAATACTGTAAATACTCCAAGCCATGCAACTAGAGCTACAAAAGCAAAGATAAGCGGAACATTATACACCGCAATCATAAAACCAACCGCAGTTAGAACAATAACCGCAAAGAGGAATTGTCCTAGCTCATTATCCATACCAAAAGCCCCGAGAACCGCAATCAGCGACTCGTCAATGTTTCGAGTAGTTCGAACTTCATACTCGTCATTCACTTCGAAGAGATAAAATGTTTCATCTCCACCAAGCATTGAATCAACTCCGTTACTCCACTCAAACCCGACTTCTGGGGTAAAATCCCATGTTACAGGATTTGTTCCCTCTTTGGTAGAAGAGTATCGAAGGGTGTTATTCAAACTCCACTCTGATAGAATCTCATTTATAGTTTGAGAATCTGTTTCTAGAGCATTTGTTACATCTCGGAAGTTATGATAAGTATACAACTCCCAGAAAAGCTCTGTATTCCGAGTGAAATTCCATTGAACTGAACGCCCTAGAGGCATACGATAATTCTCAGCTTCCATATTCCAGAGAGGTAAATTATAGTCATAGGAATAATCAATGTAAAATACCGAATCACCAATAGATACATAGTTGAAATTCCTATCATCATAGATTGAATATGAATAAACTCCCTCGCCTAGATTATCTCCAATATTTGTAAATAGAGTGAAAACTGAAACGAAACCATGTTCTTCTCTATCTAAGATAGGTAAAGAACCGTCTTCGGTTGTGTCGAGAACAATAAACCCATAATCTCTATCTGCTGTACTCATATTCAGAGCTGAACGAATCTGTGACATAGTAACCGTTTGAGATTCTTCTGTTGACTCGTTATAAACCGTTAATTCCCAGTCGCTCTCAAAAGTACCAAGAGAACTATAATCTCCATACCAGTAGAGAATCATATAAGCCCCTCGTTCTTCTGCAACTATAATGTTCTCATAATCATGTCCTCTATCACCTTCTGCAATTAAATCAAAGTTGTCACTTCCTACAATAACTCTTCCATCTTGTAGAGAAGGGTCAACAAAGAATTGAGCAGGAGGTTCTGGAACTGTAAAGAATAACCCTAGGTTATGAGTATTCTCGTCCTCAATACCTTTAACCAATAAAGCTCCTTCCGTTCCTTCGTCTGGTGTCCATGAAAAAGTAGCTTCTCCGTTACCGTCTGGGGTTAAAACAGTATAGTGAAGAAGTTCTTTCTCCGTTCCATCAACATCAAGGAGATAAACCTCAATCTCCCACTGGTCTACAATAATGGTTGTATCACCGTCAAACTGAAAAGTGTCTGATTCTAGGTCAATCTTAATCTCTTCACTTCCAGAGAAAACATTGAGCTTTGAATCATAATCAGCGTCATATCTCGTAGGGTCATCAAGTTCGATTTGCGAACCTTCGGGAAAACTATAATTCATTCCTTCTGGATTTGCAAAAGCAACCATAGGAAGAATCATAGATAAAATTAAACCAATAATAATAGACTTCTTTAACATTAAATTCTTCCTCCTTTCCATAGTATAGTAGCAATGAATAAAACAACACTAATAATAAATAACGGTCTAATCAATCCCATTAAGTCGGAAGCTTGTTCTTGTCCTTCAATGGAATAAATATAGCCAACTATTAATTCTCTGTCAGCTTGTGTTACTCCCGATTCAATGATAACATTAATATCATTCCCTTCAACCTTATAGGAATAATCTTCTTCGTCGAGTGTTTCACCTCGGTAAATAATATAATCAAGATTCTTAAAGTTCTGTCTGTTGTTTACTTGAAAAGTAAATACTTCTTCTGTACTTTTGCTTTGTTCTGTTACATAAATAAAATCAGCTTGTAATTCGTCTGGTGTGATATTAACTAACCCGATAAAAACGGGAAGGATAATAACCGCCATAATAAAAATTGCTATAACCCTAATATTCATGAGAAGAAGCACCTCCTTTTATATTTTTATTTATATCTCAATGATATAGGGTTTTAAATGATTAAAGGGAGGAATTAACCTCCCTTTAAAAGCCTATAGCCATTCGACTATCGGTCAACTTTGATAAAAGCAACTGCCCCTGCAACAAGGATAACCACGAAGAGGATAGGTAGTAAGTCAATCAGAGCTTCAACCGCAGGAGAAGCTTCTTCCAAATCTACCGCCCCTACTGATTCCAGTACAGTAGGTACAAGTGCAACACCAACGACAATAGCCAACATAGCGCCCATCAGCTTATTAATCATTAACAATTCCCTCCTTTCTAAAAGGGTAAAAGTTTGATAGGGGTATTAACCCCTTCATACTACACTGCCACAAAGGGGTCAAATGTAACCCCTTTGTAGAAAAAAGTTTGTAAAAATGTAAAAATAGGTCTAAAGTCCTAGAGCTTAATAACCTCAACTTGTTTTGGGTCAAAGAGAGTTTTGGTTCTCTTCTTCACCTTCATCATTCCATTATTCTGGGGTGTATAGGTAACTTTACCATTATTAGCATATTCCATATCTTTACATAGTGAACCAGTATTACCAATAACTTTAAGCTCTCCCTTATCTATAAAAGTTTGTAGGT
>PUMT01000170.1 GCA_003551495.1 Bacteroidota bacterium | reverse complement strand
ATCTTTGATTATCTTAACAAAACAAATTTATGGAAAATAATTCAAATCAGTCTGAAAAACTGACGATTAGCGATGATATTGAACTGATTGATCCTTCTATTGTAGATACTGATGAGCTGATCATGGAAGCTGAAAGTATCATGGATCAGGCAAACGGAAGTGCGGAAAGCCAAAGTAAAGCATTGGATAAAATTGTTGACCTGTTGAAAGATGTTGCTGATGAAGGAACCAGGGAGTTACTCATTGATAAATTATCCAAAGAATTTAATGGTATTACCAAGAAAATTCTGAGACTAAAACTAAAGGGCTCCCAAAAAAATGGATCCCGTGTTAAATTTGGTTCGGATGATGATATCCTGGATGATTTCCCCGAAGGGGCTGACCGTAAACTATTCATGAAATATGGTTTTTATGAACTCGATAATAAATTATATTTCAGGACAGAACGAGGAATTAAACAAGGAGCAAACTTTACGCTCAAACCCCTTTTTCATGTGAAAGGCCACACTGATGCCAAGAGGCTTTTTCATATCATGAATGAATCTGGCGAGAGTGAGACCATTGAATTACTGCAAAAAGACCTTACCAGCCTTCAGGCATTTAAACTTCGCGTTGAAAGTCTTGGCAATTTTATCTGGATGCTTGGTTATGCGGAGTTAAACAAGCTTAAAAGACACCTCTATGATAAAACTGAAAGCTGTCAGGAGATCTTTCAGTTGGGCCATCAGAAGGCTGGATTTTGGGCCTGGTCAAACGGAGTATTTACTGATAAATTTCAGCCCGTTAGTGAATATGGTATCATCAGATATAGAAATAAAAGCTACTATATCCCGGCATTATCAGAGTTTTACAAGGATGAGGCTTCGTTGTATGTCAATGAGAAAAAGTTTGTGTATACGGCTGGCAAAATTTCCATGTCAGAGCTCTTAAATTTGATAAGAAAAGTCTTCGGCGACAATGGTCTGATAGGCTTTACGTATCTGCTGGCTAGCTGTTTTCGCGACATCATTGTGTCCAAACATAATTATTTCCCTTTGATGAACATATTTGGACCCAAGTCTACCGGTAAAACCGAGCTTGCCAACTGTCTTCTGCATTTTTTTGGTAAAGCTAACCCAGGTCCCAATATCAACAACACCACAAAACCCGCACTGGCTGATCATGTAGCTAGATTCCGAAATGCCTTATGCCACATTGATGAATATAAAAACAACCTGGATTTTGAGAAGATTGAATTTCTCAAAGGGTTATGGGATGGCACTGGCCGAAGCCGCATGAACATGGATAAGGATAAAAAGATGGAAACAACCAGTGTGGATTCGGGTGTGATCATTACGGGGCAGGAAATGCCTACCGCGGATATTGCACTTTTTAGCCGGCTAATCTTTTTGACTTTTCACCGGACAGACTTCTCAGATGATGAAAAACAACATTTTAACCGGTTAAAGGAAACTGCAAAAGAGGGTTTGACGCACCTGACCCATGACATTTTATCGCATAGGGAGTTTGTCAGAGAAAACTTCTTTGATCATTATGATAAGGCAAGCAAGGAGCTTGTCTTAAAGCTGTCTGGTGAGTCAATTACTGACAGGATTTTCAGCAACTGGACAATTATTCTGGCTATATACAGTACATTAAAAGAGAATTTATCTCTTCCCGTTGAGTATGAAGAAGTGTTAGATATTGTTCTTGATCTTATGCGACGGCAGAATGCTGAAACGGATCGCTCTGATCCTGTTGCAGCCTTTTGGGAAGCGTTCAATTACCTTGTAAAGGAGGGAGAGCTGAAAGAGGAAGTAGATTTTCAAATCCAAAAAACTCCTGAATTGAAAACCACAAAGGATGATTATCAATGGGATGAGCCTCGTGATGTGTTGTATATTAACCATACCCGTGTATTTGACAAATACCGCAGGCATGGGGCGCAAACGCGTGATTATGTGCTTCCAAAAAAGACCCTGGAGCACTACCTTAAACACTCAAAAGAATATTTGGGGCGCGTGAAGTCACGTCGATTTAAGATGCATCATAACTCTGACGATGATTTTATTACCACGTCAAAGGAACAGGTCACCACGGCCACAGCATTCTCCTACAGTAGACTTGTGGATAAATATGATATTTCTGTGATTTCCTCGTTAGGTGATGGGGTTGATATTGCCCAGGATTAGGCAGTAGATACAAATCAGCATAAAATAAAATTGCACGACTACATGAACTACATTGAGCTACATTTTGCACTGGTTTGATTGTATGAATGTTACAGTAAGTTGATTTGACAAAAAAGCAACTACAGCAGACTACAGCCAACTACATTATTTAAGTATCTACCTATTTTGAACTACTCAGAGCTACAATATTATAACCTTTGTCTTTGTTGCAAATGCTATAAGCACCTCATAACATGATATTTGGGGGTTGTAGCTCTGTGTAGTTCCTGTAGTTTTGGTTTACCATGATATTTAACTGTAATTTTCCTTGTTTAAGATCTCTCGCGTGCGATAGCATTCCAGAGCCTGCATTGGTTAATAGACCAGAATTTATGCATTGATTTACAGCATATAAGGCTAAATGTTTTTCATGAACTTCATGCTTTTGGTAGGGCGGTGCGGGGGCTTTAGAGCCAAAACCGGGCGTAGCCCGGCCAAAAAAATAGCTAAAACATTCATAACGAATATTTTAGCTTTTATTTTTTTGGAATTTGTTGCACGTGTTTTAATTTCTGGTCTGAAAATAAAAAGAACTAATAAATAATAATGATATTCT
>PUMT01000090.1 GCA_003551495.1 Bacteroidota bacterium | reverse complement strand
TCTTCAAGATATTCCTCATATACTTCGGGAGTGCGGTTTGTGGAGCGGACTATATCGAGTAATTCGTGACTTGCAACGGCATTCCTGGTTTCACCGTCAAGTATATCATCCAGGCGGGATTGCCCGGAAGTTTCATCACGCAGCCTTATAAAAAACTGCAAGGGGTCAACTATCTGCCAGCGTGCATAGCTTTCCACAAATATGAACTTTTTGTCTGATGTGGGTATCTGGTTCGGGTCACCATCCCATTTAAGGTAGCGCTTATCAAAAAACTGCACCTTTTGTATAAACGGTGCTTTAATGTTGGGTCCGGGATGTACCCGTGGTTCGCCAACAGGGCGGCCGAACTGTGTAACTATGGCCTGCTGTTTCTCATCGAGTATATAAATGGTATCAAATGCCGCAGCCAGAACCACAGCAACAATTATTAAAAGTATGATATGCTTTTTTTTCATGATTGTCTCCTGTTATTGATTGTCATCAAGCGGATCATTTTCCCTTCCGATTGTAATACCCTTGCCGTCAAGGTTCAGTAGTGGCAATACATTGGTGCTGTTCTCGTCAATAATGATCTTGTGATTGATTTCAGGCATTATCCTTTCAAGGGTCTCATAATACAACCTTGTTTTGGTCACATCCGGAGCATTTACATACTCTTCATAAAGAGCATTGAATCGCTCGGCCTGACCGGAAGCCCTGTTGACACGACTAATTGCGTATCCCTCAGCCTGCTGTATCATCTCCCTTGCTTCGCCCCTTGCACGGGGAATAATCCTGTTGTAATCGGCCTGGGCGCGGTTAATGAATGTCTCCCGCTCCTGCCTTGCCTCATTAACCTCGTTGAATGCCGGTTTAACGGACTCCGGAGGATTTACATCCTGAAGAACCACCTGGTCAATGCGAATACCGTTTTCATATTCATCACACAACTGTTGCAGCAGTATTTCCACCTCCGTAGCAACCTCCTGCCGTCCTATGGTCAGAACTTCATTCACCGTTCTGTCTCCCACTATCTTACGCATTGCTGCTTCTGACATGTCGTGCAGCGCATCCTCGGCATCCCTAACCCTGAAAAGGTAATTGTATGAATCAACAATACGGTACTGAACCACCCATTCTACATCAGCAAGGTTCAGATCTCCTGTTAACATAAGTGATTCATCCTTGTAATCCTCTTCAGCATACCGGGTTCTTACCCCTGGTTCAACAGTGCGAAACCCGAATTCCTGTTTCAACTGCCTCTGCACTGGGATCTTGAACATTCTTTCAATCCCGAAAGGCACAATAAAATTGAGTCCAGGTGTTACAGTACGGTTATACTTGCCAAGCATTATAACCACACCTTCCTCTTCCGGGCCAACAGTTTTTGCGGAGGTAAAAACCGCCACAAGCAACAGCGCCCAGAATATTATCTTCCTTACATTCTTACGCACCACACCCGAGTAATAGCGGGTGTCCTGATATTTGCCTGCCATATAAAATATTTTTTAATTATAAAAAATCTTTCAAATACAAGACCGAAGTTAAAAATATTAGTGTTCAAAACAATAAACAAACAAACCGTTAATATGTTATCTTGCAGATCTGACGGTAACCTCCATTACGAGAGTTTCACCGGGGGAAATAACAAAACGCGGTTGCCCGGGTATTTCCCGGCCGTAAAAACCCCTGTTGCCGTATGCAAGAGAAGCAGGGACTATCAGGAGTCTCACCTCCCCTTCTTTCATATTCATGACAGCCTCCCTGAGCCCTTCAATTATATTGTCATCACCAGCAGTCCATGTGAAATTTGACGGGTTTAATGACCTGATGGGCTTACCTTCATCTGAGGAACTCACAAAATTAACCCCCTCAATTAACCTTCCATTATATGAAAGTGTTACCGTTGAACCTTCAGTAACCTCCCTGCCTGTTCCTTCCCTGACAACCTTATATCTCAGCCCGCTTTCCGTTTTTGTCAGTCCGGGATATTTCTCGTTGATTATTTTTTCCTTCCTCGCCCTGCGCATATCCTCTTCATGCTTAACCTTTCTCCACTGCATATTTACCATCTCATTGAAAAGGTTGTCATACACATCGTAATCCTCATATTGTTCCCCTGCCCTTACTATGCTTATACTGTTAACGGTATCTCCCTGAACGATATCATTTACAACTTCCATACCCGTTACAACCTCACCGAAAAGTGTGTAGTTGCCGTCAAGGTAAGACCTGTCATCCAGAGTTACATACCATTGCGAGGAGTTAGTGTGGGGACCTGCGTTAGCCATACCCACCATTCCTGCTTTATTGTGACTCAGGCCGGAAATCTCGTTGGGAATTTGATAGCCGGCATTGCCTCTTCTCTCTTCAGGTGTACCGGCATCAACCAGCGGAATGCCGGTCTGTATAACATGTCCCTCAACCACCCTGTGCCAAACAGAACCGTTGAAAAAGGGCCTCCCTTCGGGAAAGGCGGCATTGGTTATTTTCCCTTCAGTCAGTCCCACAAAATTGGCGACTGTCATAGGTGCATTTTCCTCATCAAGGAGTATCGAAAAGAGTCCTTTATTTGTTCTCACATCAGCATACAGTCCGTCAGGCATGAAAAGTCCCTCCCTTGAAAGCAGATTGTCGAGGTTTGCAATACCGTAGGCTACAACAGCTGTTACCATTGAAGAATATTCCAGATACTCAGGGATAAGTTCGTCATAAGTATCGAGATTTGTATGCCAGGTACGCCCGTATCTATGTTCTCCCCTTGTCTGGAAACCAAAGGCGGGTACACCCCTTTGCAGGAACCAGTGGG
>PUMT01000064.1 GCA_003551495.1 Bacteroidota bacterium | reverse complement strand
TGACAGACGGCTTGCGCATATCTGCATCTATATAGATCACCTTGCGTTTAAGCAATGCAAATGATGCTGCAAGGTTTACTGCAATGCTTGTTTTGCCTTCCTGCCCCCTTGTTGAAGTGATAGTAATCAGCCTGCTTTGCTTTTTGGGTGCATAGAACTGCAAATTGGAGCGCAGGCTGCGAAAAGCCTCCACCAATGGAGTTTTGTTTTGCTCAAACACTAAAGCTTTGGGTTCTTGTACACGCTTAAGGTCCTTTTGATAGGGTATGAGTCCCACTACCGGGTAATCAACTGCCCGGCTCACCTCTTCCTTGTCGGTTATACGGGTGTTGAAAAATTCACGCAGCACCAGTAAAATAAGTGGCAGTATCATTCCGAGCCCAATTGCTATTGCATAGTTCAGTACCGGCCTTGGCGATACTATGCCTCTTCTGTCCATAGGGTCGGGGCGTGCAGGGTCAACTATCTTGTGGTCGGGTATGTTGGATGCTTTGGCTATTCCGGCTTCGGCACGCTTTTCCATCAGGAAATTGTAGGTTGCCTCGTTGAGGCTGAAAAGGCGCTGTATGTTTATCATGTCCCGCTCAGTCTGGGGAAGCCTGTTGATGCGCTGCTCTATCTGGGCTATCCTGCTTGAGAGGTTGTTTACCATTATATCGGATGCTGATTGAAGGCTTTTGATATTTTCATTGAGCGTTGCCTTTGACTGTCGTATCTCCTCCTCAACTATCCGGACACTTGGGGTGCTTTTGGTTGTGGAGAGCAGAAGCCTTGCCCTTTCATTATATAAATTGCTCAGCTCAACCAGGAGGTTGTTGAGCAGAGGGTCTTCTATGCCCAGTGCCGAAGGACCGAACACTTCGCTGAACTCCACATCGTCGTGCACATAATTCATCAACAGGTCATAATATTCACGCTTTACCTGCTCAATACTGTACTCCTTATCGAGTTGCTTCAGTTCCTCAAAGAGCTGGGTTGCTATAAGATCTACCTCCATCACCTGGTGTTCTTCCCGGAAACTCTGCAGCATCACTTCAGTTTCCTCCAGGCTGGCCGTTACCTTTTTCAGCTCACTGTCAATGAAATCCTCCGTGTTTATTGCCGTAAGGTTCTTTTCTTCAAGATTCCTCTGAATGTATGTGTCTGTTAAGCTGTTTACGAAATCGAGCGCCCTCTGCCTGTTGGTCGCCTCAAAAACAACCTCGACTATTGAATAATCCCTTCCCATAGGTTCCACACTAAGATCCCCAAGGTAATTGCCTAACAGTTCCATTTCATCGTGAATAACTAACTCATAACTGTTGCCGTTGTGTTGGGTTTCATCGAAACCATCAGTTTTCTCAAGAGTGAACGAATAACCGTTGCCGCTCAGGGGATATCCGAATTCATACTCATTACTCCCTGCGAAAATGGATGATCCCCTGGAACCCTCAATTCTGAAACGTCCTCCATCCATTATCTTCACCCGGAAAGACTCTCCGAATGGCCGGGGGCTTCCCTTTTCCCATACCACCCTGAAGGGGGAGTCACTGTAAATCTCTTTGCGCCGGGAAGTCCCCAGTTTACTTTCGAGAGCATAATATGATACATCAACATCCTCATCCATATTGTCAATTGCTTCGCGCACGAGTGTATGGGATTGAAGGATAGCCCTTTGGTTATGCCAGCTTTCCTTTTGCATGAAGCCTGTTATTTCGGGCATAAGCGGACTGGGCTTGCTGTCCTCACTGATCAGGACGACCGATTTGACACGGTAGACAGGCTCCGACAGTGTGTTGAATACAAATGCTCCTGCAATTGACACTGCCAGGAAAATAGCAAAAATGTACCATTTTGAAAGGTACTTCAGAAAAAGCTTTTTCAGATCAATTTCGTCGTCGTGTCCGGCTTTTTTTGCCATAACTCTGTTTTTAATTAATATAATTCAAAAGAAGTATAAGACTTGATATTGCTGAGAACAGTACGGAATAGGGGAACTCTGCAAGTGCAAAACGCTTGGCAAGCATCGGCTCAACATAAACGAGGTCATTGGGCTGGAGATAATACAGCTCTGATGCTGCAGCTTCACGGTCGGTAAGGTCTATCTTTTCAAATATCCGTCCGTCATCCGTTTTCCTCACTACATGGACAGAACGCCTTCCGTAGTCTGTCATATCTCCTGCAACGCCAATAGCATCCATAACGGTAAATTGCTCGTCATAAATATTGTAAGTGCCCGGCCGGTTAACTTCGCCAAGTACCGTTACCTTGAAATTTACCAGCCTCACTGAAACGGTTGCATCTACAAGGTATTCTTTACTTCGTTCCTTTATAACCTTTTGGGCTTCTTCAATTGTATGACCGGTTATATTTACATCGCCTATTACAGGCAGTTCAATGTTGCCCTGACTGTTTACCGAGTATCCGTAAAGAAACATATGGGGGTCGCCAACATCACCAGTTGTCGCCCTGTAGGTACCTCTTTCCTCAATGTTGAAAAGATCGGACACATCGGGATCAGTTGTCATAACCCTTACATAAAGGATATCACCAGACTGTATCCTGTACTTCCTGTCTTCAGTGGAAACAAAGTCACCTGTTTCATGCATGTCCTGTAAATAGACCAGACGGCTTTGCGGAATGCATGATGAAACAATCATTACGAAAAGAAGAAATGGGAAGATTGCAGGATATATGCTTCGCTTCCTTGATTTTTGAACTCTTTGCATATTGTAAAGAATTATTGTTGAATTATATAATGGTGTATTTTTCCGGATCCCGGATATTGAAAAGTAATGGATTGCGAAATGGATTA
>PUMT01000172.1 GCA_003551495.1 Bacteroidota bacterium | reverse complement strand
TGAATGGCCACGCGCTGGTTGATGTCTTCACACTTTCAGAGACAGGCAAGGAAGTCCGAACGGTGCACGGCCTGAGGGTACAGCCCGATTATGCAATCGATCGCTCGCCGCACATCGACATTTTGGTGATTCCCGGTGGTGACGGCACCAAGGCAATGATCAAAAACCAGGGCCTGCTCAACTGGATCCGGGAAACGTACAACCAGGCCGGGATCACCTTCTCTGTATGCTCAGGAGCGCGGATACCAGCACTCCTGGGCTTGCTCGACGGAAGGGAGTTCACCACGCATCATGCTGTTGTGGAGGATGTCATGGCCCTGGCTCCTGAAGGCATCTATCGAAAAAACCGTCGTTTTGTGGACAACGGCAAACTGATGACGGCTGCTGGGATCAGTGCCGGTATCGACCTGGCCCTGTACATCGTGGAAAAGCTCTATGGTACTCCCATTAAAGAGCAAACGATGCAATATATGGAGTATCAGCCCAACAATACCGGCAACGGATAAAGTGCCGGTATTTCAAGATCTTTTAAAGATTCTGGTTGTATTTGCTGAACCGATTTGGAGGTCTATTTCCTGAAAAAAGCTTATTACCTTATTTGCCAGGTTTACAGGTGAATAATCAGACCAGTATTCGCAAAGTGCAGCATGGTAAAATTATAGACATCACTGATGTCTGCACCCCCTTCTACCATCCTGTAGGCTGCTTTAATCATCAGGCGCTCATGCACAGGGATTTTGCCTCCCAGGTACAGGTCAAAGGCTCTTCCGGGCCCGCCTGCCAGGCCGTCCCCTTCAAAAAAGGCCATCCAATTGTTGAATTGATACGCCGCATACACATTCAAAAGCGGCACAAAACCGAGATCATCTTTTTTATCCGTTCTATTCTCTCCGGTTAAACGAATTTCAGCATCCCGGATTTTCGCGGTAAAACCAACACCCAAAAGCCACTTATCAGAGCTGTACACATCTCGCCTGTATGTCAGTCGATAGCTGTTGAACTTATAGTTTGCTTCAATATCCTGACCCCGGGGAAAAGTTGTATTCTGAAATCTGATATCAAAAGGTACGGCACCCTTATAATCTACACTAAGAGGAGCATACAATAAAAAGAAATGGTTTTTTTCCCTGAAACGATAACCAAGCCTGAGGCTATAGTACAATGCAGGTCCCTGAATATCAAAATCCTTATACAGATCAAATGCAGTTCCCTCTTCGTTTGGGACCTGCACCTCATTATAAGATTGCGCGGCGAATCCGCCCGATACATCCAGGCTAAACTGGCCGTAGGCCGGGATGAGTAGGACGGCAAATACGACTGCCATTAATGTCTTTTTCATGGATTGATACCGTTTGATACACATATTTATGTAATTACCAGATATTTATTTATCAGAAGCCTCTTATGCTAGTTCCCAAAGCTATCTCTGTCAAAAGCACCACTAACAAGCTCGAAATTGATTTCTCTCAATCACTTAAACAGATCAATGTAATCCTTGAAAACATAAACCCTGTCGCGCTGCCCACCTGTTATCTCACGAAGTAGGTCAATCTTTTCAAGTTCGGCGATGAGCTTATAGGTGCTTACATTGCTTTTGCCTGTTATTTTCGAAACCATGCCCGCATCTGTAACAGGATGCCGATATAAGTTGTCAATGACTTTCCTGGCATCTGCTGCCCTGTAACCCAATGGTTTTAGTCTTTCATCCATAGACTTTTGCATTTGCATGATACCATCGAAAGTGCGGATGCCCTGTTTTGCAGTTTCAGCAATTCCAGTCAGAAAAAATTTAAACCAGCCGCTTATATCGTCTTGTGTGCGAACCCGCATCAGGTTATCATAATATAAACCCCTGTAGTGTTCAAAAAAATCGGACAAATACAGTATTGGTTTTTTTAAAATGCCCTTGCTAACGAGATAAAGTGCAATCATTAGCCTTCCCACACGTCCATTACCATCCAGGAAGGGGTGAATGGTTTCAAACTGGTAATGAATCAAGGCAATTTTTAAAAGGTCAGGCATTGAATTTAAGTCGTCGTTGGCAAATTTTTCCAAATCGCTCATCAGCCCTGCCAACTCATTATGCGGAGGGGGTATAAAAACAGCGTTGTGAAGCGTTGCACCTCCTATCCAGTTCTGACTCATCCGAAAATCACCCGGCGTTTTCTTCCGTCCGCGCACGCCCTGCATCAATATTTTATGCGATTGCCGGATTAGTCTGTTGGAAAAGGGCAAATGATGCAATTGCATTACCGCATCATTCATGGCTGCAATGTAGTTTTGTACCTCCTGCCAATCGTCGCGGAACTCTGGAGAGATGTTCTTTCGCTGCATAAATGCTTCTTCCATGCCCGTCTGAGTTCCCTCGATACGAGATGACTGCGTAGCTTCCTTTGCAATATGCATGCTGATGAAAAGATCTATATTCACATACTTGGAGTACATATCCAAACGGCCCAACTGCCGGTCAGCAAGGCTTAGCAGACGAATCACTTCCATATCATCAATCTGCCATGAACGATTGATGGAGTTAGGAACGAAGGCCTTGTAATACCCCTGGTTTCTATAATGGCCTGATTTGAAATTATTCATTGGACAACATTTGGCACTGACTTAAATTCTTAGGCTTCTTCTTTAACTTTCAACAATGCTAAGTTAATAATATTCCAATAAAGTTAATTAGTAAGTGCATTATTTAATTTTAATGCGCCTAAAGTTAAATAAGAAATGTGTGTTGTACCATTTGGCTTCGATGTGTAAACAATTGTGTAGCCATTTAATAATACAATTTTCCATGA
>PUMT01000216.1 GCA_003551495.1 Bacteroidota bacterium | reverse complement strand
ATTTAGACGATCGTATAGGGCATGGTATAGGAGAAGGAGAACTTATTTACAACGAATCACCACGTCCTGTAGTAACATATGATGCAGAAGAATTGATTTATAGATCAACTATTGAGCGTGAGTTTAATAATAACAGCGGTTCTGAAATTACTGTAAGAGAGGTTGGATTAGTGTGTAGAGGAAGGGTATCCACCAGCGATACCTTCTTTATGCTGTGTAGAGATGTTCTTACTGTTCCTGTTGTATTACCTCAGGCAGCTTTAATGACTGTAACTTATCAAATTTCAATGCAATTTCCAGAGTAGAAAAGGAATCATGCTAAATGTCAGAAGTAGAAGTAAGAGGGTTTTTAGTTGTACCTTCTGTCGTAGATCAACCAACAGCAGACACTTCGGTAGCCTATGGTGAATTTCATACGATCAGCGGCAATTTGGTTGTACCTACTGTTGCCACCCCTGTCATTGTTGATATTGAGGTAGGTTCTGGTGAGTACTTTCCAGATATTGGTAAAAATCTTCTTTATGTTCCACACATAGATGACCCAGAAATAAGCGGCATTGATGTAATTTATGGTGAATATCACCAATATGATAATTATCTTAATGTACCCAATATACCAGATTCTGCCTTAATTAGTGTTGATGTAGTTTCTGGTGAACATCATTTAATTGATCATGAACTAGTTGTTCCCACTATTCCTTATGTTTATGAGCTCATAGAAGATCTTGAGTGTTTTTCTTTATATTCTACAGACGTTTTTCCAACTTATGCTACTATTTGGGGTAAAGTCTCTGGGAATGTTGGTAGAGATATTGAGTATAGATTTAGATATGCAATTTTAGGACAAGAATGGGTAGAAACAGAGTGGAAAGAGCTAGTAGATATTGATGTCCCTTTTAGTGCATATATTGACTCTTTGGAACCGTTTTCCAATTATGTTTTTCAATTACAAGCTAGGTTGAACTTTGATGGTAATTGGACCCAGGAAACAAATTGGTCTGATAGTTCTTATTTTTATACAGCCTATAGATTTTCCCTTGTTAGGACTAGTAGCTATGATAATGTTGATTCTTTTGGGACAATAAGAAGGTATAAACTTGATGAGTATAGGTCATTAAGAGATAGATTATCTACACTTAGTTTGTCTAGCAGTGTTAGAAGGACTTCTAGTTCTCTTGTGTCTGCGTTAATAGTAGAAAGTGGCTTGTTTGTTCTTGATGGGTTGTCTGAAGAGTATGCTCTTGATACACCAATTAAAGTGGGAAAAGGATTTGTTATTGCTTCTTGTAGAAGCAATAGTGATAGAGTTGATGATGGGTATGCCAGAGTAGAGCTTATTGATGTGGTTGATGGTGAGTATACTAAGATAAGAGCAACACGCATAGCTAGTGGTGGTACTTGTTGGGTAGAATGGCAAACAGTAAGCAGTAGTGAGTTCACGGTTCAGAGTGGTGTATTAGATTTTGGGGGTGGTGGAACAACTCGTACAATAGATATAAGTGAGGTAGACCTTAGTAAGGCATTTATAACATTATCGGCCACTGGTGGAACTACTTGGATACGTAGATCTGCCGTTAGAGCAAGATTTATATCTTCAAATCAAATTGAGTTTTATGCTGAAGTGTCATCTACATTATATCCAACTATTTGTTGGTATGTTGTAGAGTGGAGAGACGCATCAGTTCATAGTGGGTTGGTTTCTGTTACTGGTGATACGGTTACTGATGAGATACAAGAAATAAATTCAGATAAAACATTTCTTATTTTTAACTATGCCACAACTGCAGAGACTAGTGGAGCAACAGCATTAATAAGAGGAAGGTTTTCCTCAAATACACAAGTTGAGTTTGCTAGAGGTAGTTCTTCTTATGCGTGTTATGTCTCTTACTTTTGTATCACTCACCCAGATATAAATGTTATAAGCGGTTTAGTTGATTTTGATGGAACTAGTGGTAGCGTTGAGGGTGATAAAAGATTTTTACCAACTCATCAATTTGGTAATGCATACTCCACCACCACTGGATTCTCGTCTTCTTTGAGTACAGTAACTAAGTCTTCTGGTGATGGAAATGAAATTGTATTTGAGAGAGCTAATGATGTTGGTACTCTTCACTCCAGTTGGTTTGCAGTTGATTTATATATAGCACGTGGTTCCCAGTTTTCTTCTGTTCGCAAACTTGGTAATGTTGTTACAGAAATGAAAAGCACCGCAAGAAAAATCTCTTATATTTTTTCTCCACAACTTTTTAGAACGTTCAGAGGGTTTCTTGCAGAGTACTTTGGCAGAACTATTAAAAGAAGTTCGTTAGACTTTAAAGAAAGGTTTAAATCGGCTAGACTATTGGCAAATTATGTTTCTATGTCTTGGGCATCGTTAAGATTTCCTAGCATATCGTATTTGTTGTTTTATAAGACAACCAGATATTTTAAAGCAGAATTTTTTGGTGTTGCTGTTAGGAATGTTAATAAACTACTCACCGAATCATTTGTTTCTAATAGAAAATTAATAAGTTTTGTTGTTAATAAATTCTTTACCACTAGAAGAATTTCTATTGCTATAGAGCACATAGTATCTATTCTAAGACAATTTTCTGTTGTTTATAATGCCGTATTGGGTCGTGCTGTTGTCTTGAATCAATCGTATGAAGGGCTTACTAATAGAAGACTGTCTTCTGCTTTTGTGGATGGGTTTAAGGTTTTGCGGTTTCCAAGTATAGCTTTTGTGTGGGTAGGTGCAACGTTTAGACGCGTTGGGGAATTATGTATTGATTTAATAAATAGAGTCATCTTTCCCCCAAAAGAGTAAATT
>PUMT01000200.1 GCA_003551495.1 Bacteroidota bacterium | reverse complement strand
ATATTGTCAGGTTGTACTACAACAAAAATTGAGAGGCCGGCTGAATTGTCAAGGTTATCGTTATCGTCAACAACAAGGTTTATGTCATCCCCACCGAAACGTATTGAAGGAAGTCCGTTAATGGAATTTTCAATAAAGAGAGGACGTTTGTTTTCATCAGACTGGTTGGCATGGTTGCTGTTTCCGCTTATATCGGGCCACTGTAATATTTTTTCCCCGTCAGTTGTGGTTGATGTGCCCTGGTCAGAGCGCAGCCAAAGCACATTGTTTGTGCTGTTGCCGATGCCTGCGGGGCCTGTCTGGCCGGCAGCCGGGGCAGATGATAATAAAAAAATAAATGCCGCATAAGGCAGGATCTGCCTGATGCGAAACCTTTTCAGCATACCTCTTCTATTAAAACGGTTACGGATAAGTCTCAAAATAAAGTGTCAATTATCTGCTTTTCAGCAATAAAACTTCAAATTATCTTTCTTTACGATAATAATGCTGATTTTGTTTGTAAAATGACTGATAATTTTGATTAACCCCGCACATTTAATGATTAATTAATCTCTTCTAAGAGTTTTTATTACGTCATAAAAAGTAAAAGATTCCGGCATATCTCACGTTACAAGTTTTCAATACTGTACAATTCAGCATACTTTAACTTCCCGGAAAGTAAAGAAGGTAAATAATCCGTTTGCAGCATCAGATAAAGGTTGTTTGATTTTATTTGATATTATTTAAAAAAACACTATATTTACTTTAAAATATCATGATATATTAAATATATACTTTAGATTGTCATGTATAAACGAAAGTTGAATTTTGATGATGCTGGAGATGAAAGTTTATTTTTATGGGGTGCCCGTCAGACAGGGAAAAGCACCTTACTGAAAAAACTATATCCTGATTCATTGTATTTCGATCTGTTGTTATCTGACGTTTTTGAAAGATTACAAAGGAATCCGTCGATAATAAGGGAAATCGATCAGGGTGAGAATTACAGTAAGCCGGTGATTATTGACGAGATTCAAAGGATTCCAAATCTTCTCAATGAGGTGCACTGGATGATAGAAAACAGAGGAATACGCTTCATATTAAGTGGATCAAGTCCACGTAAAATAATAAGGTCGGGGGCAAATCTTCTGGGCGGAAGAGCTCTCCGTTATGAATTGTACCCTTTTGTTTCACAGGAGATACCCGGGTTTGATTTAACACGCTCATTAAACCATGGGATGCTTCCCCGGCATTACTTATCATCTCGCCCACAAAAACTGTTATCAGCATATATAGGTAATTATCTGCAAAATGAAATAGCTGCTGAAGCAAAGATCAGGAACATAAAATCTTTTTCGCGTTTTCTTGAAATGGCAGCATTCTCTAACGGCGAAATTGTAAATTACACCAATATAGCAACTGATTGTGGAATTAGCTCACCAACTGTAAAGGAATATTTCCAAATTCTTGAGGACACACTAATCGGTCGCTTTGTCCCTTCATTTCAAAAAAAACCAAAACGGAGGGTAATCAGGGCACCTAAATTCTATTATTTTGATATCGGTATTGCAAATTATCTCTTAAAAAGAAAATTTATAGAGTTTGGGAGTGAATCTTTTGGTAAAGCTTTTGAACATTTCATCTTTAATGAGCTGTTTGCTCACAGCAGATATTCCGGTATTAATTATCCTGTTAGCTACTGGAGGACGGCTTCAGGACTGGAAATTGATTTTGTGTTGGGCGACAGTGAAGTAGCAATAGAGGTTAAATCAACAGATCAGGCAACGAGCCGTCATTTAAAGGGGCTGAATAGTTTTGCTGAAGAGTACAATGTTAAGAAAATGATCCTTATCAGCAATGATATGTTTCAGCGCAAAATTGGTAATTGCACTATATACCCATGGAAAATATTTCTTGATAAGCTATGGGCCGGAGAAATTATCAGCTAATAATTCAGATTTAAATATAAATCCTATTCAACCGGTTTTTTAAAAGTAGACTCTTTATTATGAATATCAAATAATTGACTATAAAAAGCTGTTTTTCCAGATAAAATTCATTATATTTACACTTGAATTCCAGGGGGTGCCTTAATATAACGGGCTGAGATCAAACCCATTGAACCTGATCCGGGTAATGCCGGCGTAAGGGATTAAAAACGACTCCCCCTTTTTACATATTGAAAACTTTACACGCCGGTTGCATCTTTTGCCCGGGGTGTTAAGTGCACATCAGGCAGTCAATTTCCCCGGCCATGACGGTATGTGACTGCTGCAATGCTACAGGATTGGTTAATCTTTAAATACCGGGTTATGACGGTGAATATAAATGGTGATACTACTGAGCTGCCCGATGGTTCAGGACTGACTGATATACTGGGAATACGCAATATTGACCCTGCACACAAGGGTGTGGCGGTTGCGGTGAACAACAGAGTTGTACCGCGCGATAAGTGGGATTCATTCATCATTCGTGAAAACGACAATATTTTAATTATAAAAGCTACCCAGGGAGGGTAATAAGCTATGATACAACTACCAAAATATGTTACCGGGCCCCTGCAGGGCTCAAGAAAAACCTTCATTCCCGGGAAAATCCACAATATTAGGGTTCCCATGAGGGAGATAGAGCTTTCCGATACGGTCGATTCCAAAGGGGTGAGGACAAAGAACCCCCCGCTGCTGGTGTACGACACAACCGGTCCTTACACCGACCCTTCGGTCACAGTTGATATTTCTAAGGGACTGCCCGGATTGAGGGAGAAGTGGATCGAGGGGAGGAACGACTGCATAAGGATGAGTACTCCGGGATCGGAATACGGCCGGAAAAGGCTCT
>PUMT01000053.1 GCA_003551495.1 Bacteroidota bacterium | reverse complement strand
GCCCTTGGCTTGAAATACAGCCGCGGATGGGATCCGGTCAACGCCAGAGTAATAAGAATAAAGAATACTCTTCACCTGGAAGACCTGGAGGTATCGAGCTCTATATGGCAGGAAGTTAAGGGAAACAGCAATATAGATACATTAAATGGCCCGTATAAATGGGACTTTAATTCAGAGGGAGGGTTTGTGTAAGATGTAATGTAATAAATATAAAAAAAATTTAGAAAGCAGGAGAATTGAAATTGATGTTGAATTTATGTTATGTATAATATAGAAACAAGATAGCAAATATAGGAATAAAGGGCATGGAACTATACAAGACAATAATTAAATATTTTATTAGGAGAAGAGAAGGGCAAAAAATTATTGAGTACAATCGTAGAAACTTACCACACTGGGGAGGTTATCAGCTTTAAACCCATACGCGAGGGCAAGTATGTCACTCAATTTTAAACGGGCTACAAAGCTGCTGATTGATTCTTTGTAATTGCTGGCCAAGATAACGGATCGAGTACTCTCCAGTTGTTTAAGAGCTGGACTAGCTGTAATACAGTGGCAGGACATAACCAGTTTTTTAACGAGTCCAGATTCGTTATCTATATAATTTCTAACACACCAGATTGACACAAGATTTGATTTTCCTTGTGAGATTGTAATTCAGAAAAATGTTTTTCTAGCTGTTGTTGAAGTTGCATATGGGGACGCTAGAGACCGAACAAAATAATTCGCCTATATTAATATTTTAAGAGACTGATAGTAGGCGTATCTCAATCTGTTTTGAGCTTGATGTTGAAAAGTCAATCCCTGTAATTATTTTTGATGAATTGTAATAAGCAATTATGAAGCAATGGCAAGGTATATCTCTTTATTTTTCTTAATATTGCCATATAAAGTTCTTGGAGAAAGGAAGGTGAAATGAAAAACTCAATGAGCAAAAAGTAAAAAGTAGTTTCAGGTTAGAGCTTTCGAATGATTACATTTTTAAAGGGGGTGATAAGTATGAATGTATGACCTTGCCCCGATAAAGTAGACACTGTAAATGGCAAGATATTAGTTTAATACATAAAATTTGAAAGTTATGCTGTTCTTTGAAAACACAACTCATATTCTACCGGTGACATGTAATCCAATGTAGAATGCAGTCTGATGCGATTGTAGAAAACCTCTATGTATTCAAATATCGCCAGGTGTGCATCTGCTCTGCTTCTGTAACGGGAACCGAAGATCAACTCTCTTTTCAAGGTTCCAAAAAACGATTCAATGCAGGCATTGTCATAGCAGTTACCTTTTTAATTCCTGCAATGGAGAAAAGTGGATACACTCGCTCTTTTTCTGCAGCTATTACTGCAACAACGGCAACAGTTGGACCAATAATACCTCCAAGTGTTGCATTCGTTTTGTTTGGTGCAGCATCCGGTATTTCTATAGGCTCTTTATTCATAGCAGGATTTTTACCAGGAATAATCATGGGTATTCTTATAGTAATATTGGTTTATATTATTACTATAAAGCATAATTTCCCATGTGCCAAAAAAGTCAGCTTATTGATATTTTTAGGGTTATTTATAGCGACTGCTGCTCTAATTATATTACTTGTTCCTATACTTATGCCCATTATTGAGGTTTCTGGTATCGATCCTCTACATTTTGGTGTAGTTTTTATTGTAAGTTTAATGATTGGTACAATAACCCCACCCTTTGGCGTGCTTATTTTTATAACTTGTCGTATTGAAAATGTAAATTATGGGGAATTTTTTAAGGAAATGGTTCCTTTTTACACCGTAGCGCTAATATTATAATTATTGCTTATATTATTTCCTGCTATTGTGACTTGGTTGCCAGGTCTTTTATTGGGTAGATAGTTGCTCAATCCCTAAACTTTTAATTCGGGCTTCTTGCACCAGCCCATTAAAAAAAATAATTGCCTAGCTTTGTTTGCCAACTGCCTGATCTTTGAAAACCGAAAATAATGCTAAGGCTTTTGAACAAAGTGGTTGTCTCCGAGTGCATTAACAATTGCGGTAAAAGCCAAGAGGAAGTTTTTATGGCTGTTGAGATTATAGACAATGATTCGGCAAAAAATATTTGCATCTTTTCCATTGCGGAATACACACCTCTGAAATATTTTGTTAGATTTCAACCATGCATATATTTTAATTTGCCTGATTATCGTCAAATAAGACAAAGTATTTTCCATGAAGGCTAAAACTTCATGTCAGTGCTCATTTAAGCGAATAAGCATATTCCTGAACCGACCCAGTTTAGATAGATTTCTTTTTTTTGGTTTGCTCATGTTGAGTGCGATCGTCAAGAAAAATGTGATCCACTAGCTGAAAAAACTGATCCACTTTCGATCTAACGCTGGTAGAAAAGTGATCCATTCGTGGTCATACCCCCCTGCCCAGTGCAATCGGAAGGAGGGCGTAGCCCGAGTGAAGATTGCACTGGGCAGGGGGAAACAAATTAATTCTTTAGTCATCATCTTCATCCTCCAGCGATTGTATTAACCGGTAAGACCGTTCAACATTCATGTTCAAAACATGCGACCGGAAGGTAATCCGATCAATTAGGGCTGCAACTAACAGTTCATTTTCAAACAGTTCAGTCCACCTTGAAAACTCCAGATTGGTGGTGATAACAACACTGGCTCTTTCTGCTCGCTCTGATATAACCTGAAAAAGTAATTCCGATTGATGACGGTTAAAGGTTAGATAGCTTAGCTCATCAATGATTAAGAGTTCCACCTTGGCCAGGGATTTTTCCATGCTGGCCAGGCGGTGAGCGGCAACTGCTTCGGCTAATTCATTAGCCAGGTTCATT
>PUMT01000102.1 GCA_003551495.1 Bacteroidota bacterium | reverse complement strand
TACTTGTTACTTTTGGCTCCTCGCAAAACGAAGAGAGTACACAGTTTCATCTTGACATGATCCCGGTTTACAATACTTACCATAACAGGGGGTTTGAAATATACCACATTTCCATGGAGACCAATCCCGATGAGTGGAGAAGATATCTGTCGTTCAACGAATACCCCTGGGTGAAGGTTGCAGAATTCAATCTGGATGATTCCAGGCCCGCAAGAATTTACAATGTGAGCCGGTTGCCTTCCAATTTTTTCATAAACCGCGAGATAGGAGTAACAGCACGGGACCTCTCCCCTTCAGAGATCAGGAGAAGGTTGTCGGTTGCACTCGATTAAAAGGCTTTATCGAATAAAATACAATCATTTTGTTTTGACCGATAAAAAAAAAATATATTTTGCCTCCGATGCACATTTCGGACTCCCGGATCCCGGATCAAGCATATCCCGTGAAAAAACCTTTGTAAAATGGCTTGATGTAATCAGTAAGGATGCTAAAGAGATATATCTTCTGGGGGATATTTTCGATTTCTGGTTTGAATACAGGAGAGTTGTGCCAAGGGGCTTCACTAGGGTGCTGGGCAAAATTGCCCTGCTGACAGACAGCGGGGTGAAAATACATTTCTTCACCGGCAATCATGACCTATGGGTGTTTGACTACCTTCCCGCTGAAACAGGCATGATAATCCATCACAATCCGCTTTTGACAACAATCCGCGGCAAGCGTTTTTTTATCGCGCACGGTGACGGACTGGGGTCAAACGATAAAGGATTCCATTTCCTCAAATCAATATTCACAAACAAAACCCTGCAATGGCTTTTCGCCAGACTGCATCCCAATTTTGCACTCTGGTTTGCACACACATGGTCAAAGAGAAGCAGGTATTCAAAAAATTTTGCAGAACCGTTCAAAGGGGAAGAGAATGAAGAGCATTTTATTTTTGCCAACAGGATGCTGGAAAAGGAAGATATTGATTTCTTTGTTTTCGGGCACAGGCATACACCCCTCAATAGCCCACTCAAAAACGGAAAATCATTTTTAATTAACCCGGGCGACTGGATCATGAATTTCACTTATGCCATTTTTGACGGGGAAAAAATGGAAGTCAGGAAATTTGACAGCTGACTTTCACAGGATTTACAGCCGTGCCAAATCTCAGCGTTTCTACTGCTGCTGTATCAAATTTTTGATAGAGGCTTATAAATAATTACAGAAGTGTATATGTTTTTTTATAAAAACTTGCCGTGTATATAAAAATATTACTACTTTTGACGGACAGAATTTTCAAAACAATTTTTATGCATAATAAAGCTTCATACATCTTCTCCTTGTTTATTTTCATTCTATGGGTGCAACCTTGTAATGTGAGAAGGTGATGTAGCATAAACTCATTTTAAAACTTAAAAGCCCTCTCACTGATTGTGAGGGGGCTTTTTTAATTCCTGTTTATTATGAACCGTAAATTAAGAAGTGATTCGACAACCCGGGGCAGGCTGAATGCAGGTGCCAGAAGCCTCTGGAGGGCTAACGGCATGAAGGATGAACAGATAGGCAAGCCCGTTATTGCCATAGCAAATTCATTTACACAGTTTGTGCCGGGACATGCTCATCTTGGCAATATTGGCCAGGAGGTAAAAAAGATCATTGAGCAGCACGGCTGCTTTGCTGCAGAGTTCAATACAATTGCAATTGACGACGGTATTGCAATGGGACATGAGGGAATGCTCTACTCCCTTCCTTCAAGGGAGCTGATAGCCGACAGTGTGGAGTTCATGGTAAATGCACACAAAGCTGATGCTCTTTTATGCATAAGCAACTGCGACAAGATAACACCAGGCATGATGATGGCTGCTATGCGGCTCAATTTGCCGACAGTTTTCGTTTCCGGCGGCCCGATGGAGGCAGGCAGCTTCAAGGGGAGAGCAATTGACCTGGTAGACGCTATGGTCGCATCGGGGAATAATTCTGTAAGTGATGATGAACTGAATCAGATTGAAAAGAATGCCTGCCCCACCTGTGGCTCCTGTTCGGGGATGTTTACCGCTAACTCCATGAATTGCCTGAATGAGGCTCTTGGTATGGCATTACCGGGCAACGGCACCATACCTGCAACCCATCTAAACCGGAAAAAACTGTTTGAAAAAGGCGCCTCTCTTATCGTAGAACTAGCTCAACGGTATTACTATGAAGGTGACGACTCTGTCCTGCCCCGCAACATTGGAACAAGGGAAGCTTTCATGAACGCTATGACTCTTGATATTGCCATGGGGGGATCAACCAATACCGTTCTCCATCTACTTGCCATTGCAAATGAAGCGGATGTAAAGTTCACAATGGACGATATTGACCGGTTATCCCGCAATACACCGGTATTATGCAGGGTTTCACCTGCAGGCAGCTACCATATTGAAGATGTAAACCGTGCCGGTGGTGTTTTGGGTATACTTGCCTGCCTGAATGAAGCAGGACTTATTGATGGCACGGCTAAAAGAATTGATCACCCATCGCTCTCGCCGGCACTGGCTGAGTACAATATTTTGAATAAAAATGCTTCTGAAGACGCATTAAGCATTTTCCGGAGTGCACCAGGAGGAATCAAAAGCCTGAAAATGGGGTCTTCAGCTTCAGTATATGAAAACCTTGACACCGACAGGGAAAACGGCTGCATCAGGAATGTTGCCAATGCTTACTCTGAGGATGGCGGACTGGCAGTGCTGTACGGGAATATTGCAGCAGACGGCTGTATTGTCAAGACCAGCGGGGTAGACCCTTCAGTACTCTATTTCAGGGGAGTTGCAAGGGTCTACGATTCCCAGGAAGATGCGTGCAAGGGGATTCTGTCAGGTGAAGTGAAAGAAGGTG
>PUMT01000011.1 GCA_003551495.1 Bacteroidota bacterium | reverse complement strand
CATCTTGACAATCAGGGACTGATGGAGCAATTCGTAAGCTTTGCAGAAAGGGAAGGTGTCAGCCGGAATGAAGAACAGATCGAAATCTCAGGTAATATAATTCATACAAGGCTTAAAGCATATATAGCACGCAACATCATTGACAACGAAGGGTTTTACCCGATCATAGAGAATATTGATAAAACACTTCAGAAAAGCATAGAGCTTCTAAACGATAAATAGAACCATTTTCAGTAAAAAAATGCGCTAAATCCGGGCTATCCACCTTCGGAGAGGAGGTTGCATTAACCTCCTTTTTTCTTTTCACCTCAAAATTTTTAACTGCACTTGTCTTCCGGACAAATCCTGCCTGGGTATGGCCGTATCTATATGCGCGGGTTCAATGATCTCAAAACATTAAACCCTGGTGCTTTGGGACACTTCTAACTCGTTAAGTCCAATCCCGTTTTAAACCTTTATCACTTCAGGGAGTCAAAGTAAGCAAAACGGTAATTACCAGAAAAAATTAATTCAAAAAAGTAAAAAGATGAAAAATACAGATTTCACCAAACTGACAATAATTCTGGTTGCCTTTATCATGGTAACCGGGATCGATGCCTTTGCCCAGAGGGGCAGGATGATGGTTGAAAGAAGGGATGAACGGGGAGTGTTCGTATGTCCGTATATCCCTGATTTAACCGAAGAGCAGCAATCTCAAATCAACGAACTGCGCACTGCACACCTGAAAGAGATGACAGAATTCAGGAACAGGATTAATGAGAACAGGGCACAATACCGGAGTTTAATAACAGGAACACCTGCCGACAGGAGTGACATCAATGCAAATATTGATGAGTACACAGAGACCAGGAACCAGATGATGAAGAGGCAGGCAGCCCACAGGCAGGAGATCAGGAATGTGCTGACCGAGGAACAGAGGGTATATTTTGATGCAAGAGCCGGCAGCAGACGTGGCCAGGCAATGATGCACAGGGGTGCCCAGCGCAGATCAGCAGGCCATCCTTCACGAACTCCCATGATGAGAAGGGGGTGGTAAACTATCATATAGCAGTTTTGGGATGTGCAAAAGCCGGAGAGTTTAAGAGGTCTCTCCGGCTTTTTCTATAATGATAAAAATCATTAGCAAACCTTACATTTAAGGCTTATTTTTGCATAATTATTATTGCATAAAAACTAATCCATCAATAATCATGGCAGACAACCCAAAAGAGAAGCTCTTTCAGGAATTTTCGCCGGTTTCAACCGAACAGTGGGAAGAAGTGATCAAAAAAGACCTGAAGGGAGCTGATTACGAGAAAAAGCTCATATGGAACACAATTGAAGGAATAAAGGTCAGGCCCTACTACCGCGAAGAGGACCTGAAGGATTTGCCGCACCTTGAGAGGGATCCCGGTGAATTCCCTTATCTAAGGGGCGTAAAGGAGGGGTCAAACGACTGGTTTATTCGTCAGGATATAAGGGTTAAAAATAATGTAACCGATGCCAATGCCTTTGCTATGGATGCCCTGATGAAAGGCGCCGGCTCCATAGGTTTTGTTTTTGATGAGGGACATGTTCTTAAGGAAGGAGATGTTAAGCAGTTGCTTAAAGATGTATGTCTTGCTGCAGCAGAAGTTAACTTCATAATTTCCGGGGCACCTCTTGAAATACTCCGGCAGGCCCACAGGGAAAATGCAGACCGTGGCGGTGCTCACTCCCATCTACAGGGATCAGTTGAATTTGATCCGCTGGGGCATCTGGCTGTAAGCGGTGACTGGCCAAACGAAATGGATGATCCGTTGGATGTTGCAGCAGAGCTTGCAAAGGAGGCTGACAAACTTCCCAGTTTTACGGTACTGACAGTCAACGGCAAGCACTTCCATAATGCAGGCGGCTCTATTGTACAGGAACTTGCATTTGCTCTTTCTGCAGGCAATGAATACCTGCGTCAACTCGAAGAAAGAGGTATTTCTCCCGAAAATGCAGCTCCTCAGATCCGTTTCAGCTTTGCGGCCGGATCCGATTATTTCATGGAGATTGCAAAGTTCAGGGCTGTACGTGTGCTCTGGTCGAAAATACTTGAAGCCTGGGGCACTTCCCCCGGTATTGCCGGAAAAATGTACATTCATGCTACCAATTCGGCATGGAACAAAACTGTTTACGACCCCTACGTAAATATGCTCCGTACCACAACCGAATCCATGTCGGCCGTTCTGGGGGGTATCAATTCCTTTACTGCTGAGCCTTTTGACAAAGCTTTCAAAAAAGATTCTTCTCAATTCAGTGAACGTATAGCAAGGAACACGCAACTTATTCTGAAAGAAGAAGCATATTTTGACAAGATAGCAGATCCTGCCGGAGGTTCATACTATATTGAGAATATTACTACTTCCATAATGGAAGAGGCCTGGAAGCTTTTCCTTGAAACAGAAGAGAGGGGAGGCTTTTATGAAGCTCTTAAAAGCGGTTTTATACAGGAGAGCTTAGAAGAAACCGCAGCAAAAAGGGATAAAAATTTAGCCACACGCAGGGAAGTTCTGCTTGGAACAAACCATTATCCCAATCTGGACGAGAAGGTCTCCGGAAATATTGACGGGGAAGCCGGGTGGCCTGCACAGGCTGTCGCAGAAAATGCGTTAGTCAAACCACTAAGGCTCTACAGGGGGGCAGTTGCTTTTGAGGAAATGCGCCTCAAAACTGAAAAAGCATCAGGTGGAGTGCCGAAAGTGTTCCTGTTAACAACAGGGAACCTGGCCATGAGAAAGGCACGTGCGGGATTTGCCACATCATTCTTCGGCTGTGCAGGATTTGAGGTAATAGAGAACCTCGGGTTCAAAACCGCAGCAGAAGGTGCAAAAGCTGCCCTTGAAAGCAAATCGGATATTGTGGTAGTTTGCAGCTCAGACGAGGAGTATCCTGAAATAGTGCCGGAAATTGCCGCGATAACAGGCAACAAGGCAATTCTGACTGTTGCAGGGTATCCCAAAGATTCGGTTGAACAGCTTGAGAAATCGGGTGTGCGCCACTTCATACACATCAGATCAAATGTACTTGAAACACTCAGGCAATTTCAGAAAGAACTCGGTATAGAATAGTTTAGTTAAACAAGAAAAAATATTATATATGAACCCCAATTTTAAAGATATATCCATCCATTCATCGGGCAAAACTTCAGGCCGTTCAGATAAGCAGCACCAGGGAGAACCCTGGCTGACACCCGAGCAAATACCGGTAAAGCCGGTTTACTCCAGGGAAGACCTGATGGAAATGGAACACCTGAATTATGCTGCAGGCATTTCCCCATACCTCAGGGGACCTTACTCAACCATGTACAATATGAGGCCTTGGACAATAAGGCAGTATGCAGGTTTCTCGACTGCCGAGGAGTCAAATGCCTTTTACCGCCGCAACCTTGCTGCCGGGCAGAAAGGATTATCGGTAGCATTCGACCTTGCAACACACCGCGGATACGATTCCGATCATGAGAGGGTTGCAGGTGACGTAGGAAAGGCAGGGGTAGCAATCGATTCGATTCTGGACATGAAGATCCTGTTCGATGATATCCCCCTCAACAAGATGTCGGTTTCGATGACCATGAACGGGGCTGTTCTCCCGATTATGGCATTTTATATTGAGGCCGGACTGGAACAGGGGGCTTCCCTTGAGGAGCTGAGCGGAACCATTCAGAATGATATTCTGAAAGAGTTCATGGTGCGCAACACTTATATATACCCGCCAGACTTCTCAATGCGGATAATTGCAGACATATTTGAATACACTTCCAAAAATATGCCCCGCTTTAACTCAATAAGCATTTCCGGTTATCATATGCAGGAAGCAGGAGCTACAGCAGACATTGAGCTGGCTTACACACTGGCTGACGGACTTGAGTACCTGCGTACCGGTGTTGAAGCAGGCATCGATATCGATGCTTTTGCACCGAGGCTTTCTTTCTTCTGGGCTGTTGGCATGAACCATTTCATGGAAATTGCAAAAATGCGTGCGGCTCGTATGTTGTGGGCAAAGCTTGTCAAGAAGTTCAATCCTAAAAACCCCAAATCACTTGCACTGCGCACTCATTCGCAAACCTCCGGCTGGAGCCTCACAGAGCAGGATCCCTACAACAATGTTGCACGTACATGTATTGAGGCAATGGCTGCTGCACTGGGCCATACACAGTCGCTTCACACCAATGCACTGGATGAGGCCATTGCCTTGCCGACAGATTTTTCAGCCAGGATAGCAAGGAACACACAGATTTACCTTCAGGAGGAAACAAATATCTGCAAGGCGGTCGATCCGTGGGCCGGATCATATTATGTTGAGAAGCTCACACATGAAATTGCACATAAAGCATGGGGATTGATCCAGGAGATTGAGGAACTGGGAGGAATGGCAAAGGCTATAGAAACCGGACTCCCCAAAATGCGCATTGAAGAAGCGGCAGCAAGGAAACAGGCGCGCATAGATTCGGGCAAGGACATTATAGTAGGGGTAAACCGTTACCGCCGTGACAAGGAAGACCCCATAGAGATTCTTGAAGTTGACAACACGGCTGTCCGCGAATCACAAATTAAAAGGATTAATAAACTTAAAGCAGAGCGAAACGAGGAGGAAGTGCAGGCTGCCCTGGATGCTATAACCCAGGCCTGCCGTACAGGTAAAGGCAACCTGCTTGAGCTTTCTGTTGAAGCAGCTAAAAAGAGGGCAACACTTGGCGAGATCTCCTATGCCTGCGAAAAAATTGTAGGGAGGTACAAAGCAGTGATACGTTCAGTTTCCGGAGGTTACTCCTCCGAATCGAAGGGCGACGACAATTTCAATAAAGCAACTGAGCTGGTTGAAGAGTTTGCCAGACTGGAAGGACGTCAGCCGAGGATCATGATAGCTAAGATGGGGCAGGACGGGCATGACAGGGGAGCAAAGGTTGTAGCTACCGGTTATGCAGATATAGGATTTGATGTCGATATCGGTCCGCTTTTCCAGACCCCGGTGGAAGCAGCAAAGCAGGCAGCAGAGAACGATGTGCATGTACTCGGTGTATCAAGTCTGGCTGCAGGACACAAAACGCTGGTGCCTCAGGTAATAGAAGAACTGAAGAAGCTGGGCAGGGAAGATATAATGGTTATTGTAGGCGGAGTGATCCCGACTCAGGATTATGATTTCCTTTACAAGTCGGGTGTAGCTGCAATCTTCGGTCCCGGCACTTCCATTTCAACTGCGGCGGTCAAAATGCTGAACATATTGATTGAAAGCGTACGCGATTAGTGCATTATAAGCATACGGGAAGAATAAGTTTTACAATGCTATACATTTTGCCGTACCATAACGGGAATATGATACGTTATTTCATACATAACGTTTTTCAAACCTTTTTAAAATGCATAGATCAATATTGATTCCGCTTCTGTTTCTTTTCATTGCAACAGCATATTCACAGGAACTTAACAGTGTGGTTTACGACGAAGAAGCAGAAGAAGAAATCCTTTTAGGCTATTGTGACATTGACGGGCTAATGAAGGAGCCTTTTGTGTCGTGGTTCAGGGCTGGTCAGGAAAACTATGAAACAGACGAGCCGGTTTTGGAGGGATTTGACAGTAAAAAGCTTGAAAATATTCATATTATTGCAATTATAGCCACCTGGAGCAGGGATACAAAACGTGAGCTCCCCCGTTTCATTAAGGTGCTCGAACAACTTGATTTCAATATGCACAGGTTGGCGATGATAGGTGTTGACAGGTCAAAGGAAAATGCCGGTGAGTTTGATATTTCAAAACTGGATATAGAGTATGTCCCAACCTTTATTATTTATGAAGGAAAGGAGGAACTGGGACGAATAACTGAAAAGCCTGAAGAGTCGATTGAAAAAGACATTGTTAATATACTGTCAAATTAAGTCAGGTAACACCCTGCCTGATATTTTAATGAACAGAATTCCCGGTCCAATGAACCAACAATATGGAAAAAGAAGATAAGATCAGGCCAATACGCGGACCAGCAGTTGCAGCATTTGTTCTGGGTTTGATGGCTCTTCTTGTTTCCATTGTTCCATGTCTTGGGATGTATGCTCTCATCCCGGGCTTCCTTGCCCTGATATTCAGCATTGTAGCACTCCGGCGTTGCAGGGGTATTGCCAGTGCACCGAGGGGACTGGTAGTGGCTGCCCTTATAATATCACTGCTTGGCACATCAGTGGGAACATGGCAGCTCATCATCATTGTCAGGTCTACTTCTAAATTTGAGCAGATCGGTTTCGACATAAACGAGATTTTCAGAAGGGATTCCACATGGCCGGGTGAAGAGCATGTTGAGGAGGAAGAAGAAAAAGAGGAAGAAATTGAGGAGTTGCTCAGGAGACTTGAAGAAAAGGAGGCTGATACTCTCAACAATAAATAACGGAAAAATTATGAGCCGAGAATGCCGCCGGGGAAAATATTTTGAGTATTATGCTGTTAATATCTCTTTTTTGGCAGTAATACTTGCGGTTTTTATTTATTCAGCGCTTTTTTCCCCGGATCAGGATCATCCTGTTCAATGCGCTCATGTTGAGTATGCCAATGCCGAATGCCCCTCCTGCGGGCTTTCGGAAGGCTTTTCCCATATTTTGAGGGGGAATTTCACACAAGCAAGGGAAAGCAATATCAATACAGTGCCCCTGTTCCTGTTTTTCGTGGTGCAGTTTTTCATGCGCGGTTTTTCCTCTCTTCTCCTTTACAGGGAAGCGGCGTCAAAAAATGCAGTATTGATAACCGATTCGCTGTTATCGTTGCTGCTTTTCCTGCTTTGTTTCAGGCATCTTCTGCTTTCCGCATTTAATTTACTCCTCTAGTCAGGGCAGCCGGGCACCGGGTTCCGTCACCCACATCAGCAGGAGAACCGGCAAAATCAGAAAAGCAATCTGCAGTCTGCAAATCGCCGCCGCATCTGACTTTAGCTGTAACCACCTTCCTGTGCTCAGTTTCCGCGATTAGCACCAGTATAAAAAAAAGGAACCTTAATATCAGACTTCCCCGGTCCACTCTTTGAGTGTAAATGTTTCGCCTGCCCTGATTCCCCTGGGCGTATCGGTGAGCTTGCAGCACTCGTTGTAATGATCATGCTGGAAAAAGAGTACATAATCTTTATCCAGTGCTTCCTTCAGCACTTCTTCCTTTTCCCGCAGGGTTTCGAGGGGCATGATGTCGTAACTCATAATGTAAGGCAGAGGTATATGGACTGTAGAAGGAAACAAATCGGCAGCAAACACAAGGGTTTTACCTTTGTAATTAATGAAAGGGATTATCTGTCCCCTGGTATGGCCGTTGAATAACCTTACTGAAAAGCCGGGACAAATTTCAGTGTCTCCCTCAATAAGGTAAAGCTGTCCGCTCTCCTTCATCGGGTGGAGGTTTTCCGGCAAATATGTATCCTTTTCCCTGTTGTTGGGGTTAATTGCCCATTCCCACTGATCTTTGCTTACAATGTACCTTGCATTGGGGAAGGTCATTTCGTAACCGTCACCATCTCCTGCCTTTTTCACTCCTCCTCCGCAGTGATCGGTGTGGAGGTGGGTTATTACCATATCTGTAATATCTTCCGGTTTGTATCCGCACTCTGCAAGACCTTCTTCAAGTCCCTTATAATCATTCAGATGAAAACGGCTCATGAATTTCTCACCCTGCTTGTCGCCAAACCCGTTGTCAACAAGTATAACACGTTCACCTGTGTCTACTATGAGGCTTCTCAATGACCAGTTGCAGAGATTGTCCTCATCTGCCGGATACCTCTTTTGCCACAAAACTTTTGGCACCACTCCGAACATGGCGCCTCCGTCAATTTTAAAGTTGGTTATGTTGAATGAATGCAGCTTCATAGGTAAAAAAAAATTTAAGGTTAATAAAAAAAGCTCCGGTGGACCCGGAGCTCTTCTTTATTCCAATATGCCAATATAATTATAAACGATTTGTCAATTATTTATCATTATATCTTAATTGCATCAGCAAGGTTTTACATCAGTCGCCTGGGGTCCTCTTTTCCCGTCAACAACTTCAAAAGTTACATCCTGACCCTCTTCGAGTGTCCTGAAGCCTTCATCTGCAATACCGGTGTAGTGAACGAATACATCGTTACCTTCTTCAGTTTCAATAAAGCCAAATCCCTTGGCTGAATCAAACCATTTTACTTTTCCTTCCATGTTTCTTAAAAATTTAAAAAATTATAAATTAAACAATAAGATGCAAAGGAAAGCTTTTTTTAGCCAGTATGCAAATAAAATCCCATTTTTCTGTAATTAAAGTGTTTAAAAATATCCTTTGATCATATCACTTTAATGCAGTTGGATTGAAAAATGAAAGATTGTATTTTTATAAAAAAAAGGAGATGAAAATAATCATACCTGCCGGGGAAATAAAAGATGTCAGGACAAGCAAGGGCTTCTCACAGGAATTTCTGGCAAAAAAAACCGGTTTGCCTTTAGGAACGATCCAAAAAATTGAAACCGGTGAAATTACCCCGGATGATGAAACCCTGTCGAAATTAAGCGATGCTCTCCGGGTAAAACCGGATGAACTGTTTGATGGTGAAAAAAAACCTGATAAAGGATACCTTACACTAATGAATGTTTCAGCACTTTTTTTTATTATCAATCCCCTGTTTGGGATACTGGCGCCACTGATATTCTGGATATTAAAAAAAGATGAGGTTGAAAAGGCAGGCGAATACGGGATAAAAATCATGAATTTTCAGATAACCTTAATAATAATCATTATTTCAATATTTATTGCTTCCGGCATATTGGCTTTTGCGGTTAAAACCAGCATGTCTATAGCTTTAAGTTTAATCCTTGTTTTTTTATCATCAGGCCTGTACTATTTGTTCAATATTATTATGATAGCCTGGAATACTGTACGCATTCAAAGAGACCTTCCCCTGAAATATATGCCGGTTATTAAGATCATAAGATAGCCACCGGTCATATATTCTATTCGTACCTTAATGCATCAGCCGGATTTTTCCGGGCTGCACTGAGGCTTTGCCATATGACGGTTGCAAGGGCGACAACAAGGCTTATCACACCTCCGGCAACAAATATTCCCATGCTCAGGTCAATTGAATAAGCAAAATTGTCAAGCCACACTCTTGCAAGGTAAAATGCGGGAATAAAGGCAATAATAAACCCGGCAATAACCCTGCGGGAATAATCCCATATCATCATCAAAAGGATACTGCCGGCCGTTGCCCCGAACACCTTTCTTATGCATGTCTCCCTCGTCCGTTTTTTAACTGAATTGGACATATAGGCATACAGACCGGCGAGGGTTATGACAACACTTACAAAAGCAAAGAAAAGAATGATCTCCATCTGACGGGTAAACTCCCTGTGCATCGATTCAAAACGCTCATCGAGCGACTCGTAATGGAGGGGGTACTCTTCAGCAAAATTTTCCCAGGTGCGCCTCACATGCTCCATCCCTTCGGCATAACGCCTCTGATCAAATTCCACAAGTATATCGGAACCTGATTCCGAATAGTTTATTAAAGCCGGGGAAACCCTTTCTTCAAGTGATGCAAAATGAAAATCATCCACAACACCAATAATTATCTTTGCGGAGTCTCCCGGAAGAGGCCTGCCAACAGGATCATCAAGTTCCAGTTTTCTGACTAGAGAAAGATTTACAATGCATCTGTTTTCAGCTACTTCCCCGACCCGGAAAAACCTTCCCTCCAGCAAATTCATATCAAGTATGTTTACATATTGATGGTCTCCGCTAAAGATGTTAACTCCATATGAAACTGTATCATCCCCGGTTTCATGTTGATACTGAATAATCCACGTGGGATTCAGCGGGGAGCCGGTTGTTATCGATGCCATGTTCACTGAAGGGTCCCTGAGAAGCTCATCCCTTAAGGGTACAGCCCTATCCCTCAATGGCCGGGGCACCTTTATCTCAACAATATCCCTGTTAAACCCGATATCACGGGTTTTGATATAATTTACCTGCATTATTACAACTGCAGAAAGGATTATCAGCAGGGATGAGACAAAAAACTGGAAGACAGTTACCCATTTCATGTGGGGTGAAAAACTCTTAACAGGCAAAGTGTTCCATACATGCCTCACAGATGTGGCACTGCCGGCAAGTCTTGACAAGAACCACCATGAGATAAGTATCAAAAAGGAAACTATTGAAATGTAAATTAATGAGAGCTCCCATGAAAAAAGCAACTCAAGTGGGATATTACTTGCCGTAACCGAATTGAACCAGGGGAGCAGGAGCCTTACCAGATTTACTGCAAGGTAAAAAGAGAATACCAAAAGGATTGATGCTTCAGCCACGAAAACATGAGCCGCCTGTCCGGGCGAGCTTCCATGTATCTGTCTCATCACCATCTCCCTTGTCCTGTCGGCAAAATTTGAGCGTAATAGATTGAAAAAATTGAAAGTTGCAATAGAAAGTATCAGTATTGCGGATATGAAAAAAACATAAACGAAAGTCTTGTCCCTCCTGCCGGAATCAATTCCGCCCTTCCGGGATGTGTCAAAATAGACCTCGACCAGGGGCTGAAGATAATGGGTGCCCTCTTCTCCGGCAAAACTTACAAGTTCTTTACGGTTATCTGAAAATTTCTGTTCAAGCATAGCAGGATCGCCATCCTCCGTGAGCTTAAGATATGCTGTAAGCTGGTGCGGAATATCGTCCATCCTGGTTATTATATCAAAGTTGAGGTGGGATGCATAAATTTCTCTTCCAACAACACCGCTTACCGTATAGGTTATACTTGAATCCGCATATCTGAAACCTGTGTATTCCAGTTCAATATCCCTGCCTACAACCTGCGGGGATCCAAAAACCTTCATTGCCAGGTCATGGGTAATAACGGCAGAGCCGGGATGTTCGAGTGCATATTCAGGCGACCCTTCAATAAATGGAAATGAGAAGAATTCGAAGAAAGATGGTGTTACTTCATATACCTGGAAATCACCAAATAAAGCTTCTGTTTCAGTGTTTATTCTTGATGCGTTTTCAGTGACAAGCTTGCTTATCTCTTCAACTTCAGGATAGATCTCTTTCATTTTAGGTGGGGTGCGGCCCATGGTAACCGATATGCCGCTTTCAAACCTGTCAAAAGGATCGTCGGCAAGCAATCTGTAAATCCTGTCACTGTGCGGGTGATAGTTGTCAGCCGACAACTCGTAATAAACGAATGCGGAGATAATGGTAATACTTGACAGTCCGACCGTGAGACTGAATACTATGATGAAAGAATTGAGCTTTCGCCGCAGAATGCTCCTCAGGGCTATCTTCAGGTTGTAAAAGATCATTTTCATTTTCTACAATATATCAATTTTTAAATAACTCTTTGAGAGGCATTGTTACATCCGTTATAGATCTTTCGCCAAAAAAGGTGCCATAAACATAATGGATTGTTAATAAGTCTTTTGAATAACCAGGGATAATACATCATGTCACATAACAGTACATTAATTGGTATATTTTGTAACATTTAATTAAGTTTGTATTAACCTGTAAATAAATAATACTATATGAGTAAAAAAAAGGGGACAATATTAATTGCAGATGACAATAAGGGCGTGCTTGACTCCATCAGGCTTTTTCTGAAACAAAGGTTCGAAAATGTTCTCACTGTTGCGGATCCCGGTCTGATCCCAACAGTTATCAGGAATGAAAATTCAGATGTAGTGCTTCTTGACATGAACTTCTCGGCCGGTGTAATGACCGGAAATGAAGGCATTTACTGGCTGAAAAGAATAATTGAACAGGATCCTTCAATAGTGGTGGTGATGATAACCGCTTATGGAGACATTGAACTTGCGGTAAAAGCAATGAAAGAGGGCGCTTTTGATTTTATTGTCAAACCCTGGGACAACAAAAAGCTTTATGCCACAGTAAATGCTGCTTTACAACTCAGGCAGTCCCGCAGGGAGGTAGCAAAACTGAAAAACCAGAAACAATTGATTCAGTCGGATGCAAACAAGCATTTCAAAATATTCAGGGGAACAAGTCCTGAAATGAACAAAATTTTCGAGACCATTTCAAAAGTAGCAGTTACCGATGCAAATGTTCTTATAACAGGTGAAAACGGCACCGGCAAAGAGCTTATTGCAAGGGAGATACATCGAATGTCAAAAAGGTCTCAGGAGATATTCATGCCTGTTGACCTGGGCAGTATTACTGAAACTCTTTTCGAAAGTGAAATGTTCGGCCATGTAAAAGGTGCATTCACCAACGCGGAAGAAGACAGGACGGGGAGGCTGGAAAGCGCGTCGGGAGGGACTTGCTTCCTTGACGAGATAAGCAATGCCTCACTTGCAGCACAGGCAAAACTGCTTACTGCACTGGAAAGGAAAAGCATAACACCGGTAGGTTCAAACCGTGAGATCCCAGTTGACATAAGACTGGTCTGTGCCTCAAACAAAAACCTTAAAACATTGGTTGAAAAGGAATTATTCCGCGAAGACCTTTTTTACAGGATAAACACGGTGGAAATAGCGCTGCCGCCCCTAAGGGAAAGGAAAGAGGATATACCCACACTGGCTGAATCATTCCTGGAGCAATTCAAAACAAAATACGGTAAACATCATCTTAAAATCGGAAGAGCTGCACATGAAAATCTGCAGAGTTACCAATGGCCCGGCAACGTGAGAGAACTCAAGCATGCAGTTGAAAGGGCTGTAATACTTGGCAGCAATGAGGTCATATTACCGGGTGACCTTTCACTGGGAGATGATAAAGTTTCAGTCAAACCGGGATATGAGCAGGTAAGCCTCAGGGAAGCAGAAAAAAAAGCAATTCAGAATGCCCTGTACACAAACAGGGGGAACATAAGTGAAGCAGCCAGGCAGCTTCAGATACCACGTCAAAGACTATACAGGAAAATAAAAAAATATGATCTTGAAGTGCCGTTAAATTGAAAAAAGGGATTATGATACTCAAACATTTTTATCTTCAGGTAGTTGTGCGAACAGGATTGATACTGGCCAATACTCTTGCGATAGCTTTCGTAGCTGTTGAATATTTCGATATTCTTATACTGATAAACCTGATTGCACTTCTTGTAATACAGGTTTGGCTGCTGATAAGGGCTGTAAAT
>PUMT01000140.1 GCA_003551495.1 Bacteroidota bacterium | reverse complement strand
TACACCTATCAGGCTCATGAATACCGTTTCGAGCAGGCATATAGCAGAGAGCTGCGTACGTTTCAGTCCGATCGACAGCAATATCCCGAATTCCCTCAGCCGCTCATACATCATGGTTATTATTGTTCCGAAGATGCCGAAGCCGGCCACAATGTAAAGGATCCATGCAAACACCTTTACCTGGGCATCACGGGCTTCGAGCGCTGCAACAGCATCGGGCAGAAGTTCTTCCCATGTTTTTACCGCATACCACTCATCATCCAGTTTTGCCCTGAGATTCTTAGCAAGTTCATCGACAACCCGTTCGTCTTCAACCATCAGGATCAGGCTGTTAAGCCTTTCAGGTGCAGCAAAAAAGTGCTGTGCTTCCTTAAGGGGGAGATATACCATTGTGTTGTTCTGCTCGGGCATATTGAATTCGACTATCCCGCCTACTTTGTAAATCCCTGCAGCAGTCATTCCCTGGAATCCCTGTCCCATAAGCACTATGGAATCACCTAATGTCAGGTCAAGCAGATCGGCCACACCTTTGGCAATAACTGTAAACTGATCATCATCTGTGAACATTTCTCCCTCAACCAGGTTTGATGAGAGGTCATTCATCCTGTCCTCCTTTTCCGGGATGATACCCATTACATATACACCCCGTGTACCGATATCCTTTGCACCAAGGCAAAACCCCTGAATTCTCGGAACTGTATAGTTTATTACACCTGAGTACTCCGCAAGAGCCTCCTTTACCTCCATTCCGTATTCGAGGGCATGGTCCATTGAGGGTTCGTCGTGGTAAAGCGCATCCTGCACCTGCAGGTGGCCGGTAGTATTATTAATAATTGATTCTATCATCGCCTCCCTTGTCCCTTCAATAAGCGACATCAGGGATATTGCCAGAACAACCGCAAAGAGGACTGAACTGACAGTTATAAAGGTTCTCCTTTTCTTTCTCCAAAGGTTTCTCCAGGCCAGTATTATTATTAGCTTCATAATTATAATTTTTGATAACGGTTACCTTATTTCAGTAAGGTTACGGATTGAAAAGAAGTCTTCTGAAATATCTATGCTGAAGTCAGCTTCGTGTGTAACAAGAATTGTTTTTTGCCCCCTTTTGTCTTCGGGGATCATTTCAATTACCGTTGGCATATATCTGCCTCCCAACTGTTTAATTTCCCTGAAATTCATAGTGCTGACCAGATTATCAAGTTCATCGTAGTTTTCAGCTTTTAACGGGAGATAATATTTTTTGCTTACCCAGTAAATAACCTTTTCGTAAACAACAGGTGTTTCGGGGTGGGGTATCATTTCGATTTTATAACATTCTTCACCTGCAATGGTTTCCGTACCGATCAGCTCATGATCGTAATCATCTACAGTTGAAACTCCCCTAACAAGGTCGTCATTGGAGAAGTCAGATCCCATCCATGACTGCGACATCATTGAGGGGGGCATCCTTACAGTACGGTCAATATTAGGCTGGTAATTCCATATTTCATTCCCTCTTTTCAGGAATGCAGTCCCTTCATCACGTGCAGGAGCCGTAATATAGATCAATGCGTAATCATCTCCCAGCGACCATGCCTTCATTGTTATTTCCCTGGTGTATCTTGGTCTGACAGTTTCCATTGTCATTTCCTGGTATGAGGCATCTCCCCTCATATTATCTTCCATTCTCCTGATTATTTCCTTTGCATCCTGTGAAGCCGCTGTCATTGAAAAAAATGCCAGGAAAAAGGCTGTTAAAGTGATCAGTTTTGGTTTCATAGTTTTGAGGTTTTAGGTTATTTTTTTTAATTATTTTATTATCGGTTTTGCAAGGTAAAAGTAACTTCATAAACAGGTCTGTACAACTAAATATGGATGAAACAGGGGAAAATCATTTTGAATTACCTTTTTTTACCAATGAACATTTTATACACTAATAGTTTTGAACAAAAAGAACCAAATGTATAAACCAAATTTTATTGCTCCTTTTCATTAAGTCTTCTCCATTCTTCAACAAGTTCGGGTATTTTTTCTGACAGCCAGTTGTAAAAACCAATGGAATCTTTTATCCACCCTGAAGTGCGGTCATTTTTATTTACCCTTAGTTCATAAGCTTTCTCCATTATTTTTTTGAACTCAGTCATTGCTTTCATTTTGTTAAGGAAATAAGCTCCCCAGTCCATCTCCGGTGTGAGACAATAGTATGTTTTCCGGTCGCCTGAATGTGTTATCGGTTTGATAAACCCCAGTTTTAGTTCTGCAAACACAGAACCAAAAAAACTTTCAAGTTAATTTCCGTTTAATATTTTTTCCCGCATGCAATGAGTACTCCCGGGCAATGTTTTTTTGTTACTCTTTTTTTCCTTCCAGCCATTTTTTGAATGAAGGGACTTTGTCGATGCTGACAAGGGCATCTTCGTCAGGTTGGGGTACAACATCAAGCTTAAGCCTGCTGGTTGAGAGTATGTGCACTTCTTTTATTGCATCCAGTGAAACCAGCATTTGCCTGTTGATCCTGAAAAAGTTCGCCGGGTTGAGTTCTTTCGACAAAGTATCCAGGCTTGAATCCAGGCAGAATGTTTTCCCGTCGTTCAGATATGCGGTTGTAAAGCCGCTTTCGCTTTTAAAATAGTTTACATCCTTTACGGAAAAAGACTTGATTTTTTGCCCAACTTTCACGGAAAACCTTTCCCTGTAACTCTCCTTTTTTACTATAAGGTCATAAAGCAAATGGAAGTCCTTCCCCGAATCCTGTTCCCCGGTCATCTCCCTGTATTTCTTCAGTGCTGCGTTCAGCTCCTCCTGTGAGATCGGCTTCAGAAGATAATCAATGCTTTTCATCTTGAATGCCTTGATTGCATATTCATCGAATGCTGTTGTGAAAATTATGGGACTG
>PUMT01000135.1 GCA_003551495.1 Bacteroidota bacterium | reverse complement strand
GCAGAAAAACCGGAATGTTTTTCTGAATGGTGAAGCATATTTTGATGTTGAACCTTTTAAAGATTTAGCCTTCACGGTTAATACCGGCGATGTGGACATAAAGGTTTTGGGTACTCGTTTTAATGTTATGTCCTACCCTGACGACGATATTGTTGAAACATCCCTCATTTCCGGGAAACTGGAAATTTCTGTAATTCATGACACGATAGTTTTTAGTCCTGTTACCCTCAATCCAAAGCAAAGAATAACCTATTTAAGAGATGAAAATGTTATCAATGTGAAAGAAGAAGAAAAAATTGATGAATTTACTGCATGGAAATACGGCAGATTGGTTTTCAGATCGGAATCTTTAAAAAATATTGCACGAAAGCTTGAGAGGTCTTATAATGTTGAAATATTATTTATTGACGACTCCATTCAGGAACTTACTTTCACCGGAACCCTTGATGATATTACAATTGAAGAAGTAATGGAGGCAATAGCAGGTGTTTCTGCGATTAATTACAGAATAGAGAATAAAAAGATTTTTCTGAGTATCTAGAATACAGTTAATTAAATTAATTAAAAACTAAACCCTGTTGCCTATGGAAAAAAACCGGAAAATGCAGCAACATTTTCCGGCATTAATTACAGATTAACACAAGTCCCTTACTACAACGAAAATCAGGAATCATATGTTTAACCTGTAACTTTTACAAATTTATGAAAACCAAACCAATCGACGGCATTTTTATACCAAAAAATGTCAAAAAGATCTTTTTAATCATGAAAATTTCATTTACGCTCATGTTATTTTCTGTTGTTAATATATATGCTTCAAGCATAATATTTTCACAGGAAATGAATATTTCTGTAGAAGTGCAGAATATTACAGTAAGAGAGTTCCTAGATGAGATTGAAGAAAAAGGAGGCTTAAGTTTCATATACAATGACAGGCTCCCTGAATTCAACAAGCAGGTGACCGCTTTTTATATTGACCAACCTGCCAAATATGTTCTGGAAAGTGTTCTTAGGCAGGCAAATCTTACTTATAAGGACATTAGAGAAGATTTTATTATCATTTTGCCTGCAAATATTAATGAACCGGCTCCTGCAAAGCCTGCAAAGTTATCTTCACCAAGGAATAATTCAAACTCAAACTTTACTGAAAACTCAGTTATTCCCGAAAATTCTTCAACACGGACTTTGGCTCCCGTTAAAATGCCTGAAACTGTAACCCGGCAACAACAGGGTTTTACTGTAACTGGTACTGTAACTTCTGCTGAAGATGGTGAGCCTTTACCAGGTGTATCAGTAGCTGTAAGAGGGACGACAATTGGAACTGTAACTGATATTGACGGTTCATATTCCATTGAAGTCCCATCCGAAGAGTCTGTTTTGAGATTTTCTTTTGTAGGAATGCTGAGAAGAGACATCATGGTTGGCAACCAGAAAACAATTGATGTTGAATTGCATCCCGACGTTGTTGGGCTGGATGAAGTGGTTGTGACGGGATACGGAGTTCAACGAAGAAGGGATCTTACAGGATCAGTCTCTTCCGTTAGATCCCAGGAAATTGAGGGCATGCCAGTTGAAAGTATTGAAAGAGCCATTCAGGGTCGTGCAGCGGGGGTTCAGGTTACTGCTAATTCAGGTATACCAGGAAGTAATGTATCAATAATAATTCGTGGTATGGGCTCTTTTTCAACAAACCAACCTATATGGATAATTGATGGCGTGGAAGTTCAAGTCGATCAGATAAGTGCAAGACCTACAAATGAAAGTGTACTGGCTGCTTTCGATTTTGGAGATGTAGAATCAATTGATATTCTCAAAGATGCTGCTGCATCTGCTATATATGGTGCCAGAGGAGCAGCGGGTGTTATTATTGTCACAACTAAAAGGGGACAGCCTTCTGAAAAAACAAATTTCACATTTGATCTCAACAGAGGATACACCTCTGTAATCTCTGACAGACCTGTTATGACAGGTCCGCAATGGGCACAGTGGCGTCTCGAATCTTTTGCAAATCGTTATGGTATAGAATCTACACAATATCTTAATCGTGTACAATTGGGGGTTGATAGAAACTGGTTTCAGCTAGGTGCTGACGGACAACCTGATTTCAGTACCACACCAAACTATGACTGGCAGGATGCTGCACGACAAAGAGGCGAAGTGTGGAATGCAAGGCTGACAGCAAGTGGTGGTAACGAGCAAACAAGGTTTTACACATCTCTGTCTCATAATTATACTCAGGGACATGTTATTGAGTTTGATTTTAAACGAAGTAGCTTCAGGCTTAACTTAGACCATAATGCCACAGAAAGGCTTAGTTTTGATCTTCAGGTGAACGCCAATGTGGCTGATCAAAATTCAATAATGACTGGTGGTATGTGGTCAAGTCCGATTTATGGAGCAGCAGGCATTCCTCCTGTTGAACCAATTTACGATGAAGATGGTAACTTCTTCGGTGCACCTCGAAGTGTATTTGGTGCTCTTGCTGCACATATTTTAAACTCAGCAAAATATGATTATCGTACATCAAGGAATGTTAAAACAATACTGAACCTTGGAATGAGTTATGATTTATTTAGGAACTTTAAATACCGTTTTGCTTTTGGTGCTGATTACAACCACAATGATGAGGAGCAATGGGATGACCCAAGATCAAATAATGGAATGGCAACCAATGGGAGATTATATGATTACAACACCACTGCTTATTCATTACAAATGACCCACACATTAAATTACAATAACCTAATTGAAGATTTACATGAAATTGGCGCGGTTTTAGGTTTCGAAACTTGGGAACGTATTTTCAGGAGAACAGCCGTAAGAGGAGAAAACTTTCCCAATCCCAATATGAATGTAATGAGCGCAGCTGCACTTGGTGCCTG
>PUMT01000218.1 GCA_003551495.1 Bacteroidota bacterium | reverse complement strand
CATACTTGTTAAGATATGCCGGAACGTGGCAAGCTACAAAGTCAGCCATCTTCACAAGATAGGGCGAACGGATCGGGACATCACCAAATCTCAGGTGAGAAACGGTTATACCGCCTGATTTCTTGGAGTCGTACGCAAAGTAAGCTTGTGCAAATTTATCTGTAGTGTCACCTATTATCTTGATTGAGTTTTTGTTTGCTCCAACTGTACCGTCAGCACCTATCCCGAAAAATTTAGCTGAATAGATACCCTCTGGAGAAACATCGATTTCCTCCTTTAGAGGTAATGAATGATATGTAACATCGTCAATTATGCCAACTGTGAACTGATTTTTGGGTTCATTCATCTTAAGGTTGTCAAATACCGACACCATCATTGCGGGTGTGGTATCCTTTGAGCTGAGCCCGTAGCGGCCGCCAACTATCAACGGTGCATTTTCACGGTTGTAGAACAGGTTCTTTACATCAAGATAAAGAGGTTCGCCGTTGGCTCCGACTTCCTTCGTCCTGTCAAGAACAGCAATACGCTTGACTGTATCGGGCAGCACTTTGAAGAAGTATTTTGATGAGAAAGGACGGTAGAGGTGAACTGTTATAAGACCAACCTTTTCACCCTTTGCGTTCAGATAGTCCACCACCTCTTTGATTGTTTCGGTAACAGAGGTCATGGCAACAACAATATTTTCTGCATCCGGTGCTCCGTAATAGGTGAAAGGATGGTATTCGCGTCCTGTTAACTTGCTGATTTCCTGCATGTATTCTTCAACAATATCAGGTACAACATCGTAAAACCTGTTTGCTGCTTCCCTTGACTGGAAATATATGTCAGGGTTCTGCGCAGTACCCCTGGTAACAGGGTGCTCAGGATTGAGAGCTCGTTCACGGAATGACTGAACTGCATCAAAATCAATAAGTTTTGCCATTTCATCCTGCTCACACGGCTCAACTTTTTGTATTTCATGTGAAGTGCGGAAACCGTCAAAGTAATGAAGGAATGGTACACGTGATTTAATTGACGCAAGATGTGCAACGGGTCCTAAATCCATAATTTGCTGTGCGCTGCCTGTGGCCAGCATCGCAAAACCAGACTGGCGGCAACTCATAACATCACTGTGGTCACCGAAAATAGAAAGCGCCTGCGCAGCAAGGCTTCTTGCACTTACATGAAAAACACCGGGCAGTAGTTCGCCGGAGATCTTGTACATATTCGGGATCATCAGAAGCAACCCCTGTGATGCGGTAAAGGTTGTAGTAAGTGCTCCGGCCTGAAGTGAACCGTGAACCGCTCCTGCTGCTCCGGCTTCTGATTGCATTGCAATCACTTTCAGAACATCGCCGAAAACGTTCTTTTTCCCCTGAGCAGCCCAGGCATCAACATTTTCTGCCATGTCGGAAGACGGTGTAATAGGATATATAGCGGCAACTTCGCTGAAAATATATGCCACATGTGAAGCAGCATAATTTCCGTCACACATTATAAATTTCTTTTTCTTTGTCATTTTATATCTCCTTCAATTAATGATTTGAATAATAATTACTTACGGGACAGTTCATCCCTGCTTAAACTAGAACAATCTAAATTAGATCCTCTAACGAATCACCAAAAATAAAAAAATTTTCACACAATTGAATATGACATTTTTCATACCAACAAAAAGCAGAAGGTGCACCTGTGTGCACCTTCTGTTATATAAGATCCGGATTCCTTTTATTCACTGTTCATCGAAATCAGAAATTCTTCGTTAGATTTTGTCTTCAACATCCTGTCCCTCAAAAACTCCATTGCTTCAATCGGGTTCATGTCAGCCAGGTAGTTTCGTAGTATCCATATCTTATTCATCATGTCCTTTTCAAGCAGAAGCTCTTCCCTTCTAGTACTCGAAGAATTAATATCAACTGCAGGGAAAATACGCTTGTTGGCCAGCCTCCTGTCCAGTTGCAGTTCCATATTGCCGGTTCCCTTAAACTCTTCAAATATTACATCATCCATTTTAGAGCCCGTTTCTGTAAGAGCTGTTGCAAGGATTGTAAGGGAGCCTCCGTGTTCAATATTCCTTGCTGCTCCGAAAAAGCGCTTGGGTTTTTGAAGGGCATTTGCATCCACACCGCCAGACAGCACCTTGCCTGAAGCAGGGGATACCGTATTGAACGCCCTTGCAAGTCTTGTAATTGAATCGAGCAATATAACAACGTCATGCCCGCACTCAACCAATCTCTTTGCTTTTTCTATTATCATATTGGCAACCCTGACATGCCTGTCTGCCGGCTCATCAAATGTTGAAGAGATAACCTCGGCATTAACATTCCTTGCCATATCAGTAACCTCCTCAGGCCTTTCATCAATCAGGAGAACCATCATATAGACTTCGGGATTATTGGCTGCAATTGCATTTGCCACTTCTTTGAGCAAAACCGTTTTCCCGGTTTTTGGCTGTGCAACTATAAGTCCCCTCTGCCCTTTACCAATGGGTGCAAACATATCAACCACCCTCACTGAAAGACTGTTGGTGGAATCGTTTACAAGCGGAAACTTTTCATCGGGGAAAAGGGGAGTGAGATAATCAAATGGTACACGGTCACGTATAAACTCCGGACTCCTTCCGTTGATCTGCTGTACTTTTATCAGCGGAAAATACTTTTCTCCCTCTTTTGGCGGTCTTATACTGCCTTCAACCGTATCTCCGGTTTTTAGTCCAAACAACTTTATTTGCGACTGTGATACATATATATCATCGGGCGAGTTAAGGTAATTGTAATCTGATGACCTTAAAAAACCGTAACCGTCGGGCATTATTTCAAGTACTCCTGATGTAAATATCATCCCGTCGAAGTCATACTCACGCATGCTGCCGCGCCTTTCTCCGTACTTTCTTGCCGGAGGTTCTTTT
>PUMT01000030.1 GCA_003551495.1 Bacteroidota bacterium | reverse complement strand
TGGTTGAATATGAAAACAAGGGAAGAGCTTGCAAAGGAGTTGAATGAACTGAAATATGATTTTAAACTTTTAAAAAAAGCGTTCGGCAATAAAATTGCAGAACATGGCCGAATTGAGCAAGCTTTGCGGGAGAGTGAGGGAAAATACAGGATGCTGATCGAAAACCTCAATGAGATCATTTACACCCTTGATACAAATGCAACAGTAACATATATCTCCCCCAATATTGAAGCAATAAGCGGTTACAAGGCTTCAGAAGTAACCGGGAAAAGTTTTGTGGATTTTGTTCATCCCCGTGACAAGGAAGGCCGTATAGAGCAGTTCCGCAAAATATTGTCCGGCGAGGATAATCCTACTGAATACCGTATGTTAACCAAAGACAAAAAAATTGTCTGGGTCAGAACCCGTGCCCGACCGCTAACCAGGGAAGGGAAGTTGAGAGGCATACAGGGTGTTCTTACTGAAATTACAGATCTGAAAGAGAGTGAGCAAAGGCTCAATATGCTCATTTCAGAAACACCGGCAATTATTTATTCATATAAGATGATTGAAGGCAGTTTAGAGCTGACTTATGTAAGCGGGAACCTCAGGAATGTGCTGGGGTATGAACCATCCGAATTTGTGGGGAGAACCCGTTTTTACTATAACTGCATTCATCCTGACGACCTGGAAGCTTCGAAGAAAATTATGAATATTAACAGGCAACCCGGGGATTTCTTTTCTGAATACAGGATAAAGGCAAAAGACGGCAGGTATGTGTGGCTGCACGACAAGCAGGTTGTAATAAAAAGTGACAAAGATGTAACGGAGGTAATAGGTGCAGCATGGGACATAACCGACAGAAAAATAGCGGAGCAGGAATTAATAAAGGCAAAGGAAAAGGCTGAAGAATCAGACCGGCTTAAATCGGTTTTCCTGGCAAACCTCAGTCACGAAATAAGAACTCCAATGAACGGCATACTGGGATTTGCTCAATTGCTTGATAATCCTGATCTTTCAGGAGAAGATCATCAGAAGTTCATTACGATCATCAGGGAAAGCGGAGAGCGTATGTTGCAAACTATCAATCACCTGATGGATATTTCCAGAATTGAGGCAGGGGAGATGGAGGTGAAAATTTCCGATACCAACATCAATGAACAGATATCTTATATGAAAGATTTTTTCTGGCTGGAGGCAGAAAAAAAAGGCATTGACCTCTCATATAAAACAGCTTTTCCTGATGAAAGAGCTATTATATCAACTGATAAGGAAAAAGTGACAGCCATCTTATCAAACCTTATCAGAAATGCCCTCAAGTACTCAGGAAGCAAAACCATTGAATTCGGGTATGAACTGAAAGGTGGTGATTTACTTTTCTTTGTTAAGGATGAAGGGAAAGGTATCCGAAAGGAAATACAGAATATAATATTTGAAAGGTTCAGACTGGCCGATGAATCATTTGCAAGGACTCATGAAGGGATGGGATTGGGTTTGCCGATCTCGGTTGCTTATGTCAAAATGCTTGGAGGAAGAATGTGGCTGGAAAGTGATGATGGCAAAGGTTCTGACTTTTATTTCACATTGCCTTTATCCGGTAACCTCAAAAGATATAAAGTTGGTAAAAAAACCAAACAAGAAAAGGAAAGCGAATATGATTTCTCCGGAAAAACTATTCTGATTGCAGAAGATGAGAAGTTTAACCAGCTTTATCTCGAAGAGCTGCTGAAACCTACCAATGCCAGGTTGATTATGGCATGTAACGGGAAAGAGGCTATTGAGCAGATTGAAAAAAATCCGGGAATCAATATTGCGCTTCTGGATATAAAAATGCCGGGTATGGATGGACTGGAAGCGGCACGTTTCATAAAAAGCAGGTTTCAGGACATTCCTTTGATAGCCCAGACGGCATATTCGCAACAGGATGAAATTGAAACTGCTCTTGCTGCCGGTTATGACGACTTTATTTCAAAGCCCATAAAACCAGAAAAGGTGTACAGGGTATTAAACGCACATATTAACGGCAAGAAAAATGGAGAGTGAGCTGTCATTGACGGCCGCCCGACAAGCGGAAAAGTTTATCTGCTGAAAACCTCTTCTGTTATATCAAGCAACTTTTCAATATTGACCGGTTTGGTCATATAATAGGCTGCTCCCTTTTTTACACATTCTTCACTGACTTCAGGGTCGGTTACTGCCGAGACCACAATTACAGGTATATCCTTGTAACGGTTATCTGACTTCAGTTCATGCAGCATCTGTTGGCCGTCAACCACCGGCATAAGCAGGTCCAAAAGGATCAGTCCGGGTTTTTCTGAACTTATCATTTTCATTGCCTGCCTTGCAGACCGGGCTGTTTGAATTTTCCACCCCTTTTCCTGAAGAACTGCTTCCAGTAAAACCAGGTTGGTGTTCGAATCATCCACAATCAGTATAGGTAGGCCTTTTTTATCCATATTTATTAGTTTCTGAATAAAACTATTATGAAAAATCAACGTAAATATAAAACAAAAAACCCTTTAGGGCAGTATTCAGTTATTTGTTTTGGATACTTAAAGTGGTTCTCAATGTGAAGTGCACAATTATTAATATATTTATAATATTTATAGGATATAACAAAATGAAAAATACATCTTCTGCAAATTTTATTAATGAATTCCCCTTTTATGATGTTTTGTCTGAAGATGAAAAACATGACTTTAAAAAGTTCAGCCACCTGGTTTCCTACTTTCAGGGTGAAATATTGTTCAGGCAGGATTCACCTGTATCACATATAATGTTTTTACAAACAGGTCTTATCAAGGTCTTCATAAACGGGAGACACAACAGCTCACTCGTTTTCGGTCTGATAACACCAGGTAATTTCGTTACACTTTTGAATGCTTCCGATCAGGATCTGTACAGATGCAGT
>PUMT01000253.1 GCA_003551495.1 Bacteroidota bacterium | reverse complement strand
TAGTCTCTTCGAATAAAGGAATTTCTGGATTGAAATTCTTAATTAAATCTTGAGCAACTAATTTCAGCGACTCTAATTCTTGACTACTCCTTGCTGAACCAATATGCTTAAATATCACTCGCTTGCGATTTCTGTAGTAAACCACTTGGACCGCATTGGATCCTGATGCTGTTTTTATAACTCTGATACGTAGCATAAATTTGCCTTAGTGCGACAAATTTAAGACTTTATCTCTGCAATCTATTGATATTCAATCATGAAATTTTGCTGATCAGAAAAGGTGGACAAGTCAGGAGAGTACTTTTTATTAGCCGCCAAACTTACCATCAGGGAATTGTTCAATGCTTCTAATGCGGGATAATGTGCCTTTTACTTACCGCCAGCCGGGCATAACGATCGATTTAATTTAATGCCCCTGATTCTGGCTGCTATTCATTGCGGAGCGTATCCACCGGATTCAGTCTGGCAGCCCTGTATGACTGGAGGCTGACTGTTCCAAGGGCAATTAAATAAGTCAGAACAGAAGAGAGTATAAACGGCAAAAATCCCGGCTCCATCCTGAATGCAAAATTGCTCAGCCAGCTGTTAGCAAAGTACCAGGCTGCAGGCCATGCCAGTAAGGTTGAAATGATTACAATTATATTCACCTCCTTTGACAAAAGAAACATGATCTGACCTCCCGATGCTCCCATAGCCTTCCTTATTCCGATCTCCTTTGTCCTTTTTTCTATTGTAAACGAGGTCATCCCGAGCAATCCCAAACAGGCAATAAATATGGCAAGCAGTGAAAAGACCGAAAATATGCTGTTTGTCCTCATCTCATTGCTGTACAGACTCATCAGGTCATCCTCCAGAAACGACCAGACAAAAGGGGCATCACCTGCAAAATCCTTCCATGTTCTCTCTATCGAAGATATTATACCCGGGATATTATGGTTCTCCCCGTCTATCCTCAATGCCATCATCCATCCCGGCCCATCAAGCATTTGTATTGTTAGAGGCCTTATGCTGCGGTGCAGGGATTCAAAATTGACATCTTTTAGTACACCTGCAATCGGACTGATACGGTTGAAGTGAGGGAAAACGACACCCTGGTTTAAAGGGTCATCGAGTCCCATATACCCGGCAAGGGTTTTATTTATTACAACTGTTTCACCGTCTGCTCCGTAATCTTCTGAGAAAAACCTGCCTTCTGAAAGCTCCATCCCGAGTGTTTCCAGGTAATGTTCGTCAGCCCACATCAGCAGGGTCTGAACCAGGTTTTCGGGTGACGAACCCTGCCTGTGCATGGATGTTCCGGAGAAGTTGTAACCAGGCAGGGAGGAGCAGTAACTTCCGTTAATAACACCTTCTATTTTCAGGACTTCTTCCCTGAAGGCATCCTGATTGTTTCCAAGTATATGAGTGCGTCGTAAAACCATCACCCCCTCCTTTTTATACCCCTGATCCTGTGACATCCAGTAGTTAAGTTGCCGGGAAACAAGAAAAGTGCTGGCAAGCAGGCCAATAGTGATCGAAAACTGTGTAACAACAAGTATTTTCCTGAACCTGCTTCCCTTTTTCCCGGAATCCGCTTCTCCCTTTAAAATATTTACCGTTTTGAATGATGAAAGGAAGAAGGCAGGATAGCTCCCTGCAAGTATGCCCAATAATATGGCAAATGATAGCATTACAGGAATTATCAGCCAGTTTTCAAGATAGCTGATCTCAAAATGTTTCGAAGTCAGATTGTTGAAAAAAGGAATTGTTATTTCAACAAGGGCTGCGGCAAGTATCATTGCAATAATACTTATAATAACCGATTCAGTGAGGAATTGCCGTATAAGCTGACTCCGGGTACTGCCAACAGCCTTTCTTACCCCTACTTCCTTAGCCCTGTTGGTATAACGGGCAGTTGCAAGGTTCATAAAGTTGATGCAGGCTATAATAAGAATGAAAATTGCAATGATAGAGAACAAATAGATTACATTGATATTGCCACCTGTATTTATCTGGTTGTCAATATCCGAATGAAGATGGATCTCTTCTATATTTTCGATAAAGAACCTGTAAACTCCTCCTTCTGATTCAAATGTTGTTATATCAACTCCCATTCTGGCTTCAACTTCCGGTCCTATATATTTATAAACCAGCTCCTGGAGCTTTTCCCCGAAAAATTCTTCATCTGTATTTTCATCCAGCAGCATATATGTGTAGAGGTTATTGCTTGTCCACATCACCCAGTACTGATCAAAATCGCTTCTCAGTGTTTCAATTGAGCCCAGGAAATCATATTTGAAATGGGAGTTATGTGGCATATTTTCTGAAACACCCGTGATCTCCAGGTCATATTGCTCATTTACCCTCAGGGTCTTGCCAACCGGGTTCTCATCGCCGAAGTACCTGTTTGCTGTTTCTTCAGTTATGACCACCGTATTTGGCCTGGAAAGTACAGTGGATGGATCACCTTCAATCAGGTTTACAGTAAAAATTTCATAAAAGTCCTGGTCGGCATAGAAAAAGTTTTCCTCAATAAAGTTGCGGTCTCCCTTTCTGACAACCGGACTTTGTGCATAATATATCCTGCATGCAGCTTCAACCTCGCTTAATTCATACTCAAGTGCTTCTTTCATTGCCCCCGACGTGAGTGCGGAAAAGACGTGACTGTCACCAAAAGTAGCTTCGATTCCCGCCCTGTATATCCGGCCGGATTTATCGTGGTATTTGTCGTAGCTCAGTTCGCTGGAAATGAACAGAAGTATTAGAATACAGCTTGTTATACCTATAGTGAGTCCTGCTATATTTATGAATGAATAGCCTTTGTTCCTAAGCAGTGTGCGCAGTGTTACAATGAAGTTGTTTTTGAGCATCGCTAATTATTTTAAAAAACCTGAACTTGTACCCATCAATTATCAAACATTACACCAAAAAGCATATGTGGCATAAAATAAGCGTGATAATGCAGGTTTTTCAAAAAACATTTAGATTGAATTATGTACGCTAACAAACAAAGGGTGTTCGGAAACGAACTATTTTTAAAAAAGGTAAATGTAAACAATAGCGTCGTTCTCATTGTTATATAAATTCAAATATCAACATATTTTTAATTTTTTCTTATGGGATCACAGTTTGGCTTGCACTTGTTTTAATTGCAATAATTCAAAAATATAATGTTGCAGGAAATTATTTTTAACCTGGTTTTGCAATACTGGCCATACCTGCTGGCAGTTGTAGCACTGGTTGCAATTGCTGCAGGTATAAGAAAGTATGAGCTGACCCGTATCCGTTACAGGAACCGGATAAATATGGCCGGCCTTGAGATCAGAAAGCTCAAAGAACTTGACCACCTGAAATCACGGTTTTTCACCAATATATCACATGAATTCCGTACCCCCCTCACATTGATCAAAGGGCCTTTGGAACAGCATATTGATGAAGAAAAAAAACCGGAAAACCTTGAATCTCTTAAGCTCATCCATTCCAATGTGAACAGGCTACTGGAGCTGATTAACCAGATAATGGACCTGTCAAGGATCGAGAGCGGCAGATATGGATTGAAAGTCAGCAGGGGTGATTTTACCTCTTTTCTGAAGGGTGTTGTAATGTCTTTTTCATCACTTGCTGTGCAAAAAAATATAAGTTTCAGTTTTAAGGAACAGGATAGTCAGGAATTTCCCCATCAGATTAGTGATTTTTATTTCGACCGGGATGTAATGGAAAAAATTTTCAACAATCTGTTGTCCAATGCTTTTAAATTTACACCGGGAAAAGGGTGTATTACGGTTAAGATCTGTATTTCCGGGAGTGCTGAAAAGGATAGGGCGTTGGATATAGTTGTTTCAGATAGCGGACAAGGAATACCGCAGGGAGACCTCCCTTTTGTGTTCGAAAAATATTACCAGTCAGCTAACTCTGCCGGTCAGGGCTCCGGGGTTGGACTTGCTTATGTAAAAGAGCTTGTAAGGGTTCACAAAGGTACTATAAGGGTTAGAAGCATCCGGGGAAAAGGGACAACTTTCATTCTGAGGTTCCCGTTAGGTAAGGAGCATTTTTCTCCAGAACAGGTATTGGATGAAACCACTGAAACTGCATCTGCTTTCTCCTCAAATTATTTTGAACAAACGCCTGACAATGAAAAGGTTCATTCTGCTCACGGAATCTCGGCCAACAACCCGTCGGCCAACAGCCTGTCGACCAACAACCCGTCGGCCAAAAGCCTGTCGGCGCAAGGAAACAGACCTGCTGTTTTAATAGTTGAAGATCATACAGAAGTCAGGGATTACATTGACTCTGTTTTGCAAAAGGAATTCACTGTTCTGAAAGCGACAAATGCTGAGGAAGGATTTAATCTGTCGAAACAACGAATTCCTGAGGTTATTATCAGCGATTTGATGATACCGGGGACAGACGGTTATGAATTTGCCCGGCATATAAGGAAAGATGAGAAAACCGCCCATATTCCCATTATATTTCTTACTGCCCTGGCGGAAGAGTCCGACAGGATCAAAGGACTGGAAACGGGTGCTGACGACTACATTGTAAAACCTTTCAGTGCAACAGAGTTGCTGGCCAGGGTCAGAAATCTGGTAAACAGCAGGCAGGCATTGAAATACAGGTTTAGCGAAAGAAGCATAGTAGTACCTGGAGGCATTTCCGTTTCATCAAGGCATTCAGAATTCATAGAGAAGATAGTTGCAGTTGTGAATGAAAATATCGATAATCCTGATTTTACCGTTGACCATCTTGGAAAAGAATCAGGAATGAGCCGTTCTCAGCTTCATCGCAGGATGAAAAAGGCCACCAATATGACAGCCAACCATTTTATACGGTCAGTAAGGATGAACAGGGCTATGGAACTGCTATCCAATGATGCCGGTAATATTTCAGAGGTTGCATACATGGTTGGATACGATGACCCCGGTTATTTTACCAAAACATTTCGTTCCTACTTCGGTACTCCACCCACAGGTATCAAAAAGAAGTGATCTGAATTTTTCTCAATTTTTTTATAGGAGGGTAAATCATTCCTGTTTAAAAACTTTTTCTTTAATGATAAATGATCCCGAAGAGTGTAAAATATTTCCCATGAAATGACACATAATTACTATCCCCGGTCATGTTTTTAGATTTACCTTTGCTCGCAAATAGCAATAACAAATCTAAATCTAAATAAAAATAAAATTATGAAAAAGTTTGTATTCATTTTTTCGGCAATGTTTTTTATTTTCCTGGTTGATGTTGATGCTGAGGCACAAATTTACAGGAATATGCCACGGATTGGCACTGAAGCCCCATCATTCACAGCAGAAACAACAAATGGCAGGATCAACTTCCCGGCTGATTTCGGAAGGAGCTGGAAGGTAATATTTGCCCATCCAAGGGACTTTACACCGGTTTGCTCTTCTGAATTACTGGAAGTTGCTTACCAGCAGGATGCTTTCGATGAACTGAATGCACAGTTCATTGTAATTTCTGCAGATGATATTGAAACGCACAGGGACTGGAAAAAATCACTTGAGGAGATCCCTTATAAAGACGGTAAAACAGTGAATATCAACTTTCCACTTGTTGATGATTACAACAAAAGGATCTCTTACCGTTATGGGATGATACCGCTTAACGAACCTTCCGGGCCAAACATCAGGAGCGTTATCATTATCGATCCTGATAATATTGTTAGGGCTGTATTGCACTATCCTAATGAAGTAGGCAGGAATATTGACGAATTGAGGAGAACGCTTGTTGCATTGCAAACAGTTGACAATAACCGTAATGTTGTTACACCGGCCAACTGGACACCCGGAGGCGATGTAATGGTTACCTCATTGTCACCTGAGGAAAGGGAAAGTATTGGACAGGCAAATTCAAAATTTTACCAGCTTTCATGGTATATGATATTCAAGAAGATGGATGAGTAGTTTACTTGGTTAATTTTCAGGTTAGTTAGGTTAGATCAGCTTTCTGAAAAAGGGAGGATACAAGGGTATCCTCCCTTTTTCTGTCCCATCAAATTGAAGTTTTGAATCCCCTGTTGATGAAATTCCCCTCTTATTGCTGCTTGTGAGTTATTAATTGAAGTACTACCTCAGGCAGTTCCTTTAAGGATGTGCACTGATAATATTTTTTCTCATAATGATTTTGTTACGGGTCTTTTCATTTCCAGGATTATTTCGAAAGTCCTGTTAACATCACTTTCATGAACAATTATGCTTATCTCATTAGTTGCAGAGATTATTTCCACTATATTGATCCCTTTCCATGCAAGGTTCTTGAGCATAAAGTAATATATACCCGATATCCTGGTATTTTCCCCCGGAAGCTGAATGGTTACGGAGCCCAGATTTTTTTTGAATGCAAGCTTTTTTTGACCTGCAAATACTCTTTTAATCGTTCCGGCAGGCAGATTACCCGCCACAATAGTAGTTTCGTAAACTCCCTGTGAAAAGGTGAAAAATATATTTTTCCGGTAACCAATCTCGTCAATAAGTTTGCGCTGGCACAAAACAAGCGAGGGGGAGTTTTCGTAACAATAGCTGCTCAGCCCGGAACGCACAGTTATATCACCCATATTTTTCAATACTGAGGTTATCCCTTTGCTTATTTTCAGGTAACTCCCGGGTGAACGCCTGTTTATTGCCATTGTTATTGCTCCTGTTCTGACCTTCCTTTTCAGTATTTTTTCAATTTCAGGCTTTAGCTTTCGCGAAAGTGAAGAAATATTGATAAGGTTTTCGTTAATAGCCTCCTCCAAAAAAGGGGACTCGGATATCAGCCTGTTAACAGCTTCTGTAACCTGCATTATAAAATTACTGGTGTTAAAAATTTAACAAAATGTTGTAAATATGTAAAAATAATAAAAAAATTCATCACGAAAACAGGTATTGTTTTCTTTTGCATCAAAAAAGCTATGAAAGTAATGAAATTCGGGGGCACCTCCCTGGAGAATGCGGGAATGATAAAGAAAGCTGCAGCACTTGTAGAAGGTGAAAGGGATTGTTTCGTGGTTTGTTCTGCTGTGGCCGGAGTTACCGATATGCTTGAGGAGATATCCCTGGCATGGGAAAGGGAAGAGAAAGGCAATGCAGAAAAGATATTCGGCAAAATATCATCCCATTTCCACAATATTTGCTGTGATCTTTATGAGACCCCTCTGTTTTTGGGGGCATCGGAGAAAATTATACAAAGTAATTCAGTTGTTGTCAAGTCATTATTGAATGAAAAATTTACGCCTTACGGCAGGGATCTGCTGCTTGCACAGGGTGAAACAGTAACTTCGAAGATCATATCCCTGTATCTTAAATCAAGGGGGACAACGGTTAAACTTATTAACGCATTTGATATTATATGGATGGACTGCAACCGTGAACCTTCAATTAACGATATAAGGACCCGTCTTAATAGTATTACAAAAGAGCCATCCAGTGGTAGGTTCCTTACACAGGGCTATATCTGTTCCGATTATAACGGCAATCCCTCCAATCTTGGAAGGGGCGGGAGTGACTACACGGCAACTCTTGCAGGTGCCGCCCTGGGCGCAGAAATGATTGAGATATGGACTGATATAGACGGTATCAGGAATAATGATCCCCGTGTAGTAAACGAAACTTATCCGGTAAGAAGATTGTCATTCAGGGAAGCCTCTGAGCTTGCATATTTCGGGGCAAAAATTCTTCATCCTGAATGTGTGTGGCCTGCCGGTAAATACAATATCCCCATACAAATCAAGAAGACAGTCCGGCCTGAAGTTCCCGGCACCCTGGTTTGCCGGGAACCGGAAAGAAAGGGTGTTAAAGCAGTTTGTGCAAAGGACGGTATAACTGCAATTAGGATCGAGTCAGGAAGAATGCTCAATACTTACGGATTTTTAAGCAAAATTTTTACGATATTTGAAAATTCCCGTACACCCATTGATGTTGTTACCACATCAGAGGTTTCGGTTTCTGTTACCATCGACAACACAGGTTCTTTGCAGCGAATAGTATCTGAGCTGAAGAGTCTCGGTGAAGTCCATGTTGAAAACAACCTTGCTATTGTTTGTGTGGTTGGCGATATACTGGAGAAACACAAAGGTCATGCAGTCAGAATACTCCATTCGCTGAAACCTTTCAGTGTTAAGATGATATCATATGGCGGCAGCAGGAATAACATAACCATAGTTGTACCGGAAAAAGAAAAAGAAAAAATATTATGTTCGCTTAATAAATTTTTATTCTTGAATAGCTTAAATGTAAAGAAAGATGGCTGATTTTTCGGGTATAAAAACCCCGGCATACTTTTATGACCTTGACCTGCTGAAGAAGACGCTTGGTGTTGCATCAAGGGAAGCTGACAGGTATGGCTACAGGCTCCATTATGCGATTAAGGCAAACAATAACCCCGTAATACTTCGGATAATCAGGGAATATGGTTATGGAACGGATTGCGTCAGCGGAAATGAGATGCTCAGGGCACTGGAAACAGGGTTCACTGCCGGGGGAATGGTATTGGCCGGGGTGGGGAAGACCGATGTGGAGATAGAACTGGCAATAAAAAACGATATTTTTTGCATTAACTGTGAATCTCTTGAGGAACTAGAAGTTGCTTCAAAAATTGCAGGAAAGCTCAAAAAAATTGTCAGGGTGGCACTGAGGGTAAATCCTTCAATTAAAGCTGACACGCACCGCTATATTACTACAGGCGGGGAAGAAAACAAATTTGGGATAGTGCTGCCACAACTGCGGCAGGCTCTTGATTACTGCAAAAATTCGGCAGAAATTGAATTTACCGGACTCCATTTTCATATAGGTTCCCAGATCACCTCCCTTGATCCTTTTAAAAAACTTTGTGAAACCGTGAACCGTGTCTGGAGGGAGTTTGATATTACAGATTATAGCGGTAAAATGATAAACCTTGGAGGGGGGTACGGGATAGATTATAAAAAGCCGGAAACAAATTCAGTTCCCGATTTTGGCTCGTTTTTCTCCCTTTTTGCTGAATACCTCGAATTGCCCCGCGGCACTTCAGTGCATTTTGAACTTGGCAGAAGTCTCGTAGGCCAGTGCGGCAGGATATTGACAAGGGTGCTGTATACAAAGCAGGGGGCTGGCAAGAAATTTGTCATTGTCGATGCCGGGATGACCGAGCTTATCAGACCTGCACTATACCAGGCAGTCCACAGAATAATAAATGTAAGCTCACCAGGGCACCCTGAAAGATATGATGTGGTGGGCCCTGTTTGCGAATCAAGTGATGTTTTTGCCAAAGATATTATGCTTCCCAGGACACTCAGGGGGGATATGCTGCATATACTCTCCTGCGGTGCCTATACCGAGTCAATGAACATGAATTTTAATCTTCGCGAAAAGCCCGGGTCGGTTTACTTTTCAGAAGGGAAGATCGTTCCGGGGGAAGAATGAAACCCTCCCCCGGCAGTAAGTCCGGCGGCATAGCGGAAGAAATCTTCCTGGCATCCGGTATTTGCAGCAATCCTTTTCCCCGGGTGGCAATCGCAGCAAGCTCCTTCCCTGCAGCCGTTATTTGTGCGCGTAAATGCCGCAAGCTCTTTCCCCTGCAGCCGGTGTTCTCAGCAATCCTTTTCCCCGGGCGGCAATTGCAGTACCCCCCTTATCCGGTTGCATGTAGCATGCCTCTTACCAGATCTTTATCTTTTAAGTCTTTCACCTATCTTGTAGGCATCTCCGGTTTTTTCGCCGACCTTCCGGTACTCTCTTGCACCTCCAATATATATAAGAGGGTTCATGGCTTCCGTGTCGAACGAGGTATAGTCGCCCTGATCCCTCAGCTTGTCGGTGTCAATATGTGTTTCAACAATTTCACCGACAAAATGATTGGTTGATCCGAAAAGACCCGTTCCGGTTAGCTTACATTCGAGATTCAACGGGCATTCTTTTATTATGGGAGCGCTTACGATCTTTGATTCCATCTTTGTAAGTCCGGCCTCCCTGAACTTGTCAACATCCCTTCCGGAGGTTATTCCGCAAAAATCAGCTTCCACCATTATATCAACCGTAGCTATGTTTACGGTGAATTCACCATTTTTTTTGATCTCTCCACTTGTAAAACCCCTTTGCCCGACAGATATCCCTATGGTGGGCGGGGAGCTTGTCAGCAGACTTACCCATGCTATTGTTGCAATGTTCGCCTTTTCCATGTTGCCGGTCACAATAAGTGCGGCAGGACAGGGAAACATAATTTTTTTTGGTCCGAATGTGGTTTTCATGATGGAATATTTAAGTTAATCAATTGGGTTTACAGTCTATTTATGGTTTTTATTTCACATTGATCATTAGTTGTTTATAAATGAAAAAGTTTGAAGCCAGGTTTTCAACCCGTTGGGGTTGTTTCATTTTTGGAAAAATTTCCATTCAAATGCCAAAATACAAAATAGAAAGTTCCATGGCAATATTTTCATTAACTTTGTATTATACCTTTTATATATTACCGGGTGTTCCGGATTGGTTTTCAAATGAGTCGCCCATGACGGCATTTTCAATATCTTTAAAAAACAGAATAAAATTTTATGAGCGCAATTAAACTCCATAGCTCCCCGACTATCGATATTTACTCCGCCGTTACGGAAACGGATATGGAAATACCCCTTGTGCCGGGAGGCATAAGCGCAGGGTTCCCTTCACCTGCACTCGACTTTATAGACCTTTCAATAGACCTGAACAGACATATCGTAAAACACCCTTCGGCAACCTTCTACGGCCGTGTGAAAGGCTATTCAATGAAAGATGAGGGGATAAGCGACGGCGACCTGCTGGTGATAGACAAAAGCCTGGAACCTGAAGATGGCAAAATTGCGGTCTGCTATATTGACGGGGAATTTACCGTAAAAAGGATAAAGCTGGAAAAGGATGGCTGCTGGCTTATGCCTGCCAATGAGAGCTACAAACCCATAAAAGTGACTCCCGAAAATGAGCTTCTGATATGGGGGATCGTTACATATGTTATTAAATCTTTTTGAATGTTCGCGCTGGTTGACTGCAATAACTTCTACGCTTCATGTGAGAGGGTGTTTCGTCCCGGCCTCACAGACAAGCCTGTTGTTGTACTCTCCAATAACGACGGTTGTGTGATAGCGCGCAGCAATGAGGCCAAAGCCCTGGGAATACCGATGGGGGCTCCTGCATTCAAATATGAAAAGCTTTTCAGAAGGCACAATGTGCATGTTTTTTCCGCCAACTTTGCCCTCTACGGGGATATGAGCAACAGGGTGATGAGCATAGCAGGAGAATTCTCCCCTGAAATGGAGATATACAGCATTGACGAGGCTTTTCTGAAATTTACGGGATTTGAGAACTTCGACCTGCAGGCGGCCGGAACCGCTATGCGCAAAAGGATAGGGAAGTGGACAGGCATACCTATAAGTGTAGGGATTGCCCCTACCAAGGCGCTTGCCAAGGTAGCGAACCGTATAGCCAAGAAGTTCCCCGAACGGACAGGGAATGTTTACCTTATCGACAGCGAGGAAAAACGTGTGAAAGCTCTCAGGTGGCTTCCCGTTGAGGATGTCTGGGGTATAGGCAGGCAACATTCGGCAAGGCTGAGATCCATGAATATAAACACCGCTTTTGATTTTACACGGATAGATGACAAAAGGGTAAGAAGGATGATGTCGGTGGTGGGGTTGCGCCTGAAGCATGACCTGCAGGGTATTCCCACGCTTGGCCTGGATGAGGTGCAGCCCCGTAAAAGCATAGCCACCACCCGCACTTTTGAAAGGAACTATACACTGCTCTCCGAGCTGAAAGAGCGCATCGCCACATTTGCAGCGTCGTGCGCAGAAAAACTCAGGAGTCAGGGCTCCTGCTGCAACACCCTTATTGTTTTTGTTTACGGCAACAGGCATCGCCCCGACCTGCCACAGTACGGAAGGAACATAGTTGTTAAACTTCCTTTTCCCACAAACTCAAGCATTGAACTTGTGAAATTTGCAAACCGGGCACTGGAAAAAATATTCAGGGAAGGTTATTTCTACAAGAAGGCGGGAGTTATAACAATGGATTTTACACCTGAAGACAATATTCAGCTCAATATATTTGCCAACAGCAACCCCCACCACATTCCCTTAATGAAGGCGGTTGACAGGATAAACGGACTGCTTGGCCAGCAAAAGGTGAAGCTGGCGGCACAGGACTTGAAAAGGGTCTGGAAAATGAAGCAGGAGAAACTTTCACCACGCTATACAACAAACATAAATGAGATTATAACCGTTCATGCCTGACATCCAACTGCGGCCTGTCCCAGGCCGGATAAAAAATGAATTTGGGTTTTCAGAAATAATTGTAGAAGGGAGGCATGTCAGCTTTTCTGCATATTTTTTTGAAATTTTGTATATACAAGACTCAATATAGTTGAATAATAAAAAATATTTTTTATATTGCCACAATATTTTTATTCACCTTAATACTAAGCCATTGGAAACAGAAGAATACAGGACCAGTTTTTTCAAGCCTTCCACTCATCTGGCCCGGAAAAACAGAAATCTGATCATTCAGTTATTCATTATTTGGGCTGTTGCTATTTTCGGTTTTCAAATTATATTAAAAATACTTTCGAAACCGGTACCGGAAGAAGCATTAGTTGAGTTTATTCCTGCCTGGGAAAAGATAGAATCAGGAAGTGCTGTCAGCTCTGATTACCAGGTTGCTGGCCGGTCAATGGTACAGGTTACAGGTAAGTTGACAATTGAACCTGATGAATATGATGCTTTAAAAGATGGAATAAGCTGGACATTGTCCAGATTATTGCCTGATAATGAGCTGACTTCTCTTCAGAAAGAAGTGCAGCTTCTAACCAGGTTAAGGGAAGAAATAACCTCATTAAGGGATCAAAGATACATTGAAACAAAAGAATCAATCATATCCAAAGCTGCACCTGCATTAGGTATTGGAGAAGGCACATTGCTTGCACAACTAGTGCCATTGGCACTTGATCATGATATGGAAAATATGACCGAGGAAAACAGGGTTAAGATACCTGGAATAATGAACCTGTATCTTACACATAACCGTTCTGTCCTAACCGATACCGTATTTCTTGGGTTCCCTTTTCACTATTTCTATTCAGCTGTTTTTCTGTTGATCTTTTTTGTAGGGTTGTGCTGGTTGTATTGTTACAGAACCGATAAATTGCATGCTAAACTTAACTTTCTTGAAAAAACTGATTAATTATCATATCTATTTAACTCAGGAAAAAAATAATAATATGAAACCCCCCATCAGCCAGTGGTATACAAAAAGAGATGAACAAACATGGGGGTTCCATCAGACCAACTAATTAAATTAAATATTTACTGATGAAAAGGATATTTATTTTCTTGATTTTCTCATT
>PUMT01000078.1 GCA_003551495.1 Bacteroidota bacterium | reverse complement strand
TACTTTTTCCTTTTCTCATCATCTTTAAGCACTTCATACGCTTCCTGTAATTCAACAAATTTATGCCTGCTACCTTCATCACCCGGATTCTTGTCCGGATGATACAGGTGTGCATGCCTGAACCAGGCTTTCCTGATCTCATTTGAGGAAGCGTCTCTGTTAACTCCCAGTATTCGGTAGTAATCCTTAAAATCCATACATTTTCATTTTTTCAGGTTAACTAATATCCTGCGAAACTGATGGAATAAGGATAATGGCATTACCTTCTGTTCAGGAAGATCATTATATAAAACATTAGTGTTGCCAAAGAACCCAATGCAGCAACAATATAAGTATATGCTGCCCATTTGAGTGCATCCTGGGCGTGCGGATGGGTAGCCCTTGTTGTAATATTGCTGTGGTTGAGCCAGGCAAGCGCCCTCTGGCTGGCATTGATCTCTACCGGCAGGGGTATCAGACTGAAAAGTGTGGTCATACCGAACATGATGATACCTGCCAGCAATATACCCGGATGACTCTCAACCAAAATAATACCGGCAAGCAATACCCATTGCACCCATTTTGAAGAGATGCTTACTACCGGTACCAGAGCCGATCTCATTTGCAGAAAACTGTAAGCATGTGCATGCTGTATTGCATGTCCGCATTCGTGTGCGGCAACGGCTGCTGCTGCGACACTGTCACCGTGGTAAACCTCACGGCTGAGATTAACCGCTTTTTTTGCCGGATTATAGTGATCGGTTAGCTGTCCTGATACCGATCCCACCTCTACATCGTAAATGCCGTTGTCAGCAAGCATTTTTTCAGCTATTTCCCTGCCCGTCAATCCATAATTGACAGGTATTTTTGAATACTTTTTGAAACGTGTTTTCAATTGATTGCTTACCAGCCAGCTCAGCAACACAAAAACGAAAAAAATTATCCAGATTGGTGCCATTTCCATTCCTTATTAATAATAATTCATAAAAAAAATTTATATCAAGTAATTGGCCTTATGTATCTTATTATGACAACATTTTGACCTTCAGTCGATTTTACATGTTATATGCGCTTCATGAATAACACATATGATGTAAAACTCATTAAATTTTGTGAAGATATTGAAAATATCGTCATGGACGATTCATTGCAAATCATATAAACAAATAAATACCTTTTTTATTTTCCTCCATTGCAAATATTTTGCCAATTGCCAAATAACAGCACCGGCAGGTCAAAATGTCAAAAAACAATTTGAAAAATGACAGATTGAAATATGGAGTGATTCAGGCAGTTCAACCAGGCTGTAAAAAGCTGATCAGGTATTGTTTGCCAAGAGGGGCTTAAGACTCATTAGGCATGGTTTGCCAAGAGGGGCACAAGACTTATTAAGTATTTTTTACCAAAAGGTGCCTAAGACTTATTAAGAATTGTTTGTCTGGCATTTATAAGATAGTCAAGCATTGTTTACCTGGCATATATAAGTCTTGTCAGGCACTGTTTACCTGACGAGTTTTAGGTTGATTTAAGTATTATTTAACTGAATGGCATAAAAAATTGTCTGCCGGTTATTCAATAAATATGAAAATAAATGAAACAAATGAGTATAACTATTGCGTAAAAGGTAAGTAACAAGATAATTATGAACGGCGGCTTTACTCTCCCGTTTAAATTACTCCCGGGAAACCCTGAACGCCAAATATATTTGCCAAATGCCATCTTCAAACAGACTGTCCGGCAATAAAATTCAGGAAGCAAGCACCCGCTCAGTTGACAGGGAACTGAGGGAAAGCATCCGGTATGCAGGATTAATACAGAAAGCCCTCCTGCCTCAAAATAAAAGTTTTTCCCGTTTGCTCCCATCACATTTTATACTATTTATGCCCAGGGAGTCACTCAGCGGTGACTTCTACTGGGTAAAAAGGATCAATGGGTGCATCTATCTTGCAGCAGCCGATTGTACGGGACATGGCATACCGGGAGCACTGATGAGCTTCCTTGGGATAACCTTCCTTAATGAAGTGGTACGCAACGGTAATTCGCACAGGGCAAACCGTATACTGAACGCTCTCCGCGAAAAGGTGATGGATGCTTTGCAGCAGACCGGCAAGGAAAATGAAGCAAGGGACGGTATGGACTTTTCGCTTTGCATAATTGATCCCTCAACAAGAAAAATGCAGTTTGCAGGAGCCAACAATCCCGTTTACCTGGTAAGAGACAGGGAACTGGTCGAACTAAAAGCCGACAAAATGCCAATAGGGGTAAATGCTGCAGATGAAAAACCTTTCAAAAACAGGGAGATCCTGCTTGAACCCGATGACCGCCTGTACCTTTTCACTGACGGTTACACCGACCAGTTTGGCGGGCCACGGAATAAAAAATTCAAATTCCGTGCTTTCAGGAAAATATTACTTGACATCCACAGGGAAAGCATGGCAAAGCAAAGAAGGATCCTGGAAAAAACCATTTTTGAATGGATGGGAGATGAGGAGCAGTTGGACGATATTCTCATAATAGGTGTCAATTTGAAACCGGTACTAAAATAAATCAGAACTATTATGCGCCTTTCAGGTTTTCATATCAAAAATTTCAGAAGTATAGTCGATACAGGATGTAACTGCCTCTCTACAGACAATATTTCAGTACTGATAGGGCAGAATGAATCAGGCAAAACATCGGTTCTTGAAGCTCTTTACAGTTTCTACAAGGGAACTGTGTATGAAGATGTACTTAGAAGCGACATGGGACTGCCCCGGGTTTCATGCACATTCACTGCAGAACCGGAAGAAATTGAGCAGGTACTTCAAAAAAACCGGCTGCTGGAAGAAGTGGCCGATGCAATCAGAAAGTCAGGCAACATCACTCTTACACGCAGCTGGGATCACAATCTGCAAAGCAACTTGCTTCTTTCCGGCAAAGAGGTAACCGACATATTTGACAGGCATGAAAAAGAGAGAAATGATAAAATTCAAAGAGTCCT
>PUMT01000120.1 GCA_003551495.1 Bacteroidota bacterium | reverse complement strand
GGAACGCGACGAAGCCTTCATCATGAATTTCTGCGATAACTTCTGCTTTTTTGATATCAAAGCCGATCCTCCCGGAGCCAACATCTGGCGCGGGGTCAGAACTCAACGCTTCACCTATTGTCGCTGGTATTCCGGTAAGACCGAGCTTTACGATATCGTTCAGGATCCGCTGCAGCAGAAAAACCTGAGCGGGCTTGCGGAGTTCGCGGAAATCGAGTCCGATCTGAAACAACGGCTCGATCATCTGCTCCGCAAGCATCATGACCCATTCGGGCCGGCCCCTGAATACCAGTCCTGGTTCGATACCCACCGCCGCGTTGTCCGCAACGCCTACGGCGAGCTCCCGCACCCGGACAGCAACCCGAATTTTTCCCTGTTAGAACAGGTGTGATACGAGGAAATGAATGTTAAAATGACAGTAGTAAGAAGTTTTTAATATCGGTAAAAGGCAAGTCCTCGGTGAACCACGTAGTTCACTGGATATCTACAATCTATTTTTCAAAATAGGAGGTTCCAGGATGAGTCGATCATTGAGCCGTCGAGTCGCTGCGGTAATTTTGCCGCTTTTGGTTGCAATTTTTTGTGGTTTGGGTGTGCATGGGGAGGAATTGGTCATTGTGCAAGATGGTGAAAGCCAGGCGCCTATAGTGATTTTTCAGGAGGCCCCGCCCAAGACCCGGCGCGCGGCCGATGAACTGGCCCAATACATTGAAAAAGTCTCGGGAGCGCGTCCTGATGTGATCGAAGGTGAGCCGGACCCCGTGCCCGAAAACGCGTTATGGATCGGCCATCAACCGGTGTTGAACGACCTGTTCCCCGACCTGGATTTTGATTTCCAACAGCCGGAGGAAATCCTGATTGCCGCCAATGAGAATCACCTCGTTATCGCCGGACGCGACCGATGGAATCCGGATCACCAGAGGGTGGAGCTGCGCCGTGCCACCGTTGATGGTGTCCAGATGGAATATGGCACGGTCAATGCCGTTTATACTTTTCTGCAGGACTACCTCGACGTGCGATGGCTCTGGCCGGGCGAACTGGGGACAGATGTGATCCAACGCGACAGGATTGCTTTTGCCCCTTTTGAATTCCGATATCATCCCCATATTAGGGGCAGAAGCGGAATATTTACTTTTTCCAGTCTTGGGAACAGAGGTTACGGACGCTCGCACCGATGGACGCGTCGGCAGCGCTTGCAGTTGAGTTCGCTCCAGTTTGGGGGCGGGCATGGTTTCAGTGATTGGTGGGCTAGATTTCATGAAACAAATCCGGAATTCTTTGCGCTCCAGCCCGACGGATCGAGGGGGGGAGGCGATGAGCCCTGGCCCTCGGCACGCACGGTCAAGATGTGCAAATCCAACCCTGCGCTCTGGGAGCAATGGCTGGATGATGTGGAGAACGCCCTCGATGACAACCCCAACCGACAGGTTTTTAATGCTGCAGCGAACGATGGTTGGAGCAGCGGTTACTGTATCTGCGAGAAATGTCTGGCCTGGGACCATCCGGAAGCCGAAAAACGCCGCTTCTCATGGTCGGGTATTTCACAGGATTATGTAGCGATGTCTGACCGGCAGGTAACTTTTGCCAATCAGTTGGCGCGTGGCTTGAGGGAACGTTTCCCTGAACGCGATGATCTCTATGTCTCCATCATGGCTTACGGTCATTCCATTCCGGCCCCGGTCGAAGCCGTTCCCGATGATAATGTGCTGATATCCACCGTGGCCAGTTTCCATAACCGAAAATGGACGGGCGCTATCGGCAGGACTGAAACCTCTGCAGAGCATCTTGAGAGGTTTAAGGCGTGGGGGGAAATCGCGCCGAACCTGATCTGGCGCCCAAACCTCGGCTTCGGAATCTGGGAGCAGGGTCTGCCCAGGGTCGCTATGGATAAGGTCATCGACGACTTTCAACGGGCGGCCGATAACAATGTCATCGGAGTGTTCTTTGACTCGGTCTGGGAACATTGGTCGGGCCATGGCCCACACTATTACATGCTGGCCCAAATGGCCTGGGACCCGTATGCCGATGGCCACGCCATCTTGTCCGATTATTACCGTCGAGGATTTGGGAAAGCGGCCGACGACATCGAAGCGTACTGGACCCTCATGCAGGATATCACACGGTTCATTGTCAAAAATGACGAAGGAACGGCTGTCGAGGGGGGATTACTTGCTATCTATGATGAAGATTTCTTTGAAGAAGCTTACGGATATCTCGATCGGGCCGACAAAGCCGTCGAAGGCGAACCGGACAAGTACGGGAAAAGAGTGGAGTTTGTGCGGATCGGGCTCGATCATACCCGGTCGATGATGAGGGTTAGGGAACTGATGCGTCGTTTTCGGGAGAGCGGAGGCGAGGATGGCGAAGCTGAGGACGAGGCACGTCGGGTATGGGTTGAAGAAATTCATCCCAGAGCCACGGACGAAGAGTTCAGATATGCTATCAACTGGGGTCCGGTGCGTCCGGGACACGGCCGTTCTCTCGGCGGGATGTACCCCGAAGACCTGCACAGAAAACAGGATTTCCATGGGTTTTAATAAGGGTAAGTCCTCCCTGGTGTGAGCAGCGGGGAGAGTTGCAAGAGCAAGTAGTGCGACTGGGACCGCGAGAAATTGACAAGTGAACAATGGAATACAATTTTGTCGGACCGGGATCCGATGGTCGGATCGCGAAACCAGTTCCGGGGATTTTTATGAATATCGATTTTTAGTGAATCTGAAGTGAATAACGAACATAGGAGGCTTGAGTGATGTTGAAAAAAATCATGTGCCGGTTGGTGGTTGCCGTTGTTGTTGGAGCGAATCTGCTGAATAGCCCCGCATGGAGCGCTAACGGAACAGACGCGCTAATGTTGGTCGAGGACGGGCGGCCGCGAGCGCAAATCGTTATCGGTGAGGAACCGGCCCGTCTCGTAAAGCTGGCTGCACAGGAACTGCGTGATTACGTGCAAAAGATCAGCGG
>PUMT01000230.1 GCA_003551495.1 Bacteroidota bacterium | reverse complement strand
TAATCTTTACCTGAGTGTTCCGGATGCAGTTCTTGGAGTTCCTGTTGAAATCCCGACTCTTGAGGGGAAGGTTAAAATCAAGATAGAGCCGGGAACGCAGCCTGGTAAAATTCTCAGACTTAGGGGCAAGGGGCTGCCTGAACTTAACGGGTACGGAAAAGGCGACCTGCTGGTGAGTATAAACGTTTGGATACCGAAAAAAATATCACGTGAAGAAAAAGAAGCGCTTAATAAGCTCAGGGATTCTAACAATTTCGTGCCCGACAGGGAACATATGGAGAAAAATTTCTTCGAAAAAATGAAAAATGTTTTTCAGTAAAATTAATTTTCTTTTTATTAAAGGATTATTGCTTAACACCAGATTAAAGTGAAATAAATTTAAAAGTGGGTTTATTGCTTTTTTTCTATTTTTGTTAAGCAGTATATATAAATAATTATCAAATGATCTTGTTTGAAGCCAAGAATGTTTCAAAAAAATTTTCCAATCACCTGGCCCTTAACAGAGTCAATATTAGCGTACCCGGACAAAGCATATATGGTCTGCTGGGGCCCAACGGCGCAGGGAAAACCACACTTCTCAGAATTATCAACCAGATAACCGCCCCCGATTCTGGTGAACTTTTTCTGAACGGAAGGAAACTATCATCCAAAGATATTGCCAATATTGGATATATGCCCGAAGAGAGAGGGCTCTATAAAAAAATGAAAGTAAGCGAACAGGCAATATATCTTGGCAGGCTGAAGGGCCTTTCAAATAACGATGCCGTTAAGCGTGTAAAACACTGGTTTGAAAAATTTGAAATAACAGATTGGTGGAACAAGAAGGTAGAGGAACTTTCCAAAGGAATGCAGCAGAAAGTGCAGTTTATTATTACAATCCTGCATGAGCCTGTTCTTTTAATTTTCGATGAACCATTCAGTGGTTTTGATCCGGTAAACACTGAAGTTTTGAAAAACGAGGTTCTTGAACTCAGAAAACGGGGCGCAACCATAATTTTTTCTACTCATAACATGAGCTCTGTTGAAGAGCTGTGTGACCACATCACCCTTATAGATAATGCCGAATCTATTCTTACCGGGAATGTAGCCGATATAAAACATAAGTTTAAACCGGGGATCTACGAAGTAACTTTAAAAGGTGATAGTGCTGAAATTGAAAGAGTACTCAATAATGACTACAAGATAATCAGCATGAAGAAGAACGGTGGAATCTGCACAGCACGGATCAAAATTGACAAAACAGTTTCCAACAACGATCTGCTGAAACTTTTAATGTCCAATTTTCACATAATTTCATTTTCTGAATTATTGCCAGGAATGAATGACATTTTTATTGACCTCGTAAGCAAACAGAAGAAAAAAACGGCATAAACCCCTAACATTTTAGTATGCAAAACAAAACCTCACTGATAATAGCCCGGGAATACCTGTCAAGGATCAGGAAAAAGTCTTTTATCGTAATGACCATACTTGGGCCCATCCTCTTTGCTGCAATTATAGTAGGCCCAGCGTGGTTTGCAACCATGGAGGACAGGGAGGTTAGGAAAATCGCGGTTATTGACAGCTCCAGGCTTTTCATCAACCAGCTTCCTGAAACCGATTATCTGAAATTTGACTATCTTGAAAATATTACAGTAGAAGAACTGAGGGGAAATTTTTCCGAAACACACTATTATGCCGTTCTTTATATTTCACATATTGTAACTCACACTCCTACAGCAGTGCAGTTGATGTCTGACCGGCAGCCAAGCCTCAACATCCGGATGCATATTGCCAATGCCATGGAAAAAGAGATAGAACGGCAGAAAATCATGGCTTATGATATTGACAACCTGGAAAACATACTTCAAAGCATCAAAACAAACATCAATATACGTACCATCATCTGGAGGGATGACGGCGAAGACAGGGAAAGTCACCCCGCGCTGGCTATGATCATAGGGTATGTAGGAGGATTCCTGATTTACTTTTTTATATTTCTTTTTGGTTCGCAGGTTATGCGGGGAGTTATTGAAGAGAAATCGAGCCGTGTTATCGAGATCATTATTTCTTCGGTAAAACCTTTCCAGCTTATGATGGGAAAGATTGCAGGAATTGGGATGGTAGGACTGACACAGTTCCTTATTTGGGTTATCCTGACCTTCATTATAGTTGCTTTTGCAAGAGAGGTTGTTTTTACTGAACTGCAGACACCCTCATCTGACCAGGTTGTTGCTGAAGACATAATTACAACAGGCAGGGGGACTTCAAGTCTGTTACCTGAAACTCAACCTGCAGGGGGTGAACAATATAGTGAAGTCAAGCAGGTGTTTGCTTCTCTTGCAACAATAAATTTCGGTGTAATGATAGGCTCTTTTATTTTCTTCTTCCTGGGGGGCTATCTTCTGTATGCCGGATTATTTGCAGCCATTGCATCAGCAGTAGACAGCGAATCAGATACCCAGCAGTTTATGCTGCCTGTAACCATTCCTCTCATACTCTCCATAATTATAATGATGAATACAATTCAGTATCCGGAAAGCTCCCTTGCATTCTGGTTTTCAATTATCCCGTTGACCTCTCCGGTTATTATGATGGTTCGAATACCTTTCGGTGTACCTTACTGGGAGGTTGCTCTTTCAATGGCTTTGCTTGTCCTTGCATTCCTTTTTGTAACATGGCTTGCAGGTAAAATATACAGGACCGGGATTTTAATGTACGGTAAAAAGGCCAATTACAAAGAGTTGTGGAAGTGGGTTACATACAGGAACTGATTAAATTACTTTAAATACACTTCCAGCTAAGGATAATAACGGAAAAAAAGTAAAATATCTAAAAGGTATGGCCAGAATTCTTGTTATAGATGATGAAAAAAGCATAAGAAACGCCCTTGATGAAGTTCTTGTTTACGAAAATCATAAAGTTGATCTTTCTTCCGATGGAGATGAAGGTCTTGAACTTTTTAAAAACAATGAATACGATGTTGTGCTTCTGGATATCAAGATGCCCAAAATGGATGGCATTGAGGTGCTTGAGCAAATAAATGCGAAATCTCCTGATATTCCTGTAATTATGATTACAGGGCATGGTAATGTAGAGACTGCAGTAGAAGCAATAAAAAAGGGAGCATATGATTTTATTGAAAAACCTCTTGATCTTAACAGGTTGCTGATTACAATCCGCAATGCTCTTGACAAATCCGACCTTATCACAGAAACAAAAGTCCTCAAGAGAAAGGTGACCAAAACCTACGATATGATCGGGGAGTCAACGCCCATGAAAAAAGTCAGGGATATTATCGACAGAGTCGCACCTACAGATGCCCGGGTACTGATTACAGGAAAGAACGGCACAGGAAAAGAACTTGTGGCAAGGTGGATCCATGAGAAAAGTCCCAGAGCTGAAAATTCCTTTATTGAAGTGAACTGTGCTGCAATACCTTCTGAACTTATTGAAAGTGAGCTTTTTGGTCATGAAAAAGGAGCTTTCACCTCGGCACACAAAGACAGAACAGGCAAATTTGAACAGGCTCACAATGGCACTATTTTTCTAGATGAGATTGGCGACATGAGCCTTTCAGCGCAGGCAAAAGTGCTGCGAACCCTGGAAGAAAACAAGATAACCAGGGTGGGAAGTGACAAAAGTATACCAGTGAACGTAAGGATAATTGCAGCAACCAACAAAGACCTTAAGAAGGAAATAGAAGGTAACCGTTTCCGGGAGGATCTGTATCACAGGCTGAGCGTAATAATTATTAGGGTGCCTACCCTGAATGAAAGGTTGGAGGACATTCCCCTGCTGGCTGATTATTATAATGAGCAGATATGTTCAGAATACGGGATGCCAAAAAAAACAATAACTGAAGATGCAATTGAAGAGTTCAAAAAGATAAAATGGACGGGTAACATCAGGGAGTTCAGAAATGTCCTGGAAAGACTCATAATCTTATGCGACCGGGAAATAAAAGGAAAGGATGTTGTCGCTTATTCACAACCCATTTCGAAGGAATAAAAACAACTATTAACTGCAGGTTAAACCTCTATGATAAGAATTTAATTTCAATATTCAGTCCGTTTGGCGGCTGATGCCGCCAAACGGACTTACATGAAGTCTTTCAAATCTCAAAATTTGTTATCTCCTCTGTTAGCTCATAATCGAAATCCGGATATTCAAAAAGTGGAGCGCGCGGCTCAGTGTGGCCAATTGAGTAACCCCATACACTTTTGTAATCATCAATATTTTCTCCCATCTCTTCAAGCTGATTAATATATTCTCCAACAGGCTTGCTTTCGATTATTGTAACCTTACCCATTTTGTTGATTATCGGGCTGTGCCAGCGGGTATGGTCATGGTCGAATTCCAGTATGCGCCTTCCGTAACGGGTTATCCCGATAGTTCTGAATGTCTGACTTTTGCCTACTGCAGGGAGGTTTATTACATTCCTGTCTGTTGCAATAAATGGAATACCGGCCTTTCTCCTCAGTTTTCTTAGTGTTTCAGGAATGTTTGACGGAGATGCCTGAATTGAGATAGCTTCATTTTTAAATTCCTCAGGTACATTCCCGATACATTTCTCTTCGATCTGTTCCTGCACAGCCCTTGCGTTCGTAGCATAATTAAAGGTGTTTTCAAGGTAGCCCTTAACCGAGAAAGTGTAATAGGTAATAACACCTATATCATTGAGCACCTTTCTCAGTTTGGCTGTATGCCCCCTTCTTGATGCAGCAGATGTAAAAACAAGCTGGTTGGTCACAATCCAGCCGGCTTTTAACAAGCGTTCAACTGCTTTTTTGGATTCCGGGGTTACTTCCATTGGACTTTCAAAATGCGTCTGAACAACAAACTGTCTGATCCCGGCATTCTTTGCCTTTTGCCGGAAGCGCCCAAGCATATCGGCCAGTTCCTGTGTTACTCTCTGGGGCAGGTATGCCAGTAGTCTGCTGCCCAGCCTTATCCTTTGAAGTTCGGCGTATTTTTCTCCCTGCGGACGTTTACTGTTAGCTTCTCTTTTACGAACAGCCATATTGTAAACTTCATTTAGTATCTCCTCAAGTGAACTGTCCATGCTCATAAGTGCATCACCTCCTGTAATGAGTATGTCGCGCAGTTGAGAGTCCTTCTCAAAATAATCCATCAGCTTGCGAAGCTTTTTGCTCCATCCTGCAGCAGGTTTGAGTTTGTCAAGGTCAAAATTGAGGTTCCCCCTCTGGAAGTCGTACATCCTCTGGCAGGAAACACACAAACCGCCACAAGCCCTTCCCATGGTATCCGGTATCATTATGGCAACCTCGGGATACCTTCTGTGCACATTGCTGTGAGATGGTAATAACCAACCTGCAGCATTCGGTTTCCCGGGTTCAACCTTATCCTCTTTTTCCCAGGCCTCAATATTCCCGAACTGGTCAATCAAAGGTTTGCTGTAGATCACATAATGCCGTATTGCCATGTCAGATCCGACATGGAAACTGTCTGATTTGGTCGATAAAAGCGAAAGGTAGTAGGGATTGACAAAAAAGGGAATTCCTTTTTCTTCTGCTTTTTCCAATATCTTCTGAGTATCGAGGTCAAGTGAATAGTCCAGCAGCTGATTCAGCAGCCGTGGAGATCTTACTGCAAAACGAAGATGAAAATTATGATCGTTCCACCATTTGCGAACTTTTTCGACTTTCTGTTCAAATGTAATCCCCTCTTCAAAAACATATTTTGATTCACCTGGATGACAGCTTTCAATATTTTCAACCAGTATCCTTATAATGCGTTCCTTGTTTTCTTCCCTTTCCCTGATTATGCGCTCATCCAGTCCATCTGCCCACCTGTCCATCCATGTCTCGACCTTCTCCCTTGAAGGTATTTCCTGTGGGAGCTGACCCGTAAGCTGACGAAACAGGTTGATTATATCATGGAAAAAGAGGGGTTTCGCTCCTCCGGTCCCCTTCTTTAATCCAAGCCAGATAATATGGAACGGTTCGTTGATCGTATTTTTCCCCCCAAGATATGGGTTGGGGAATTCCCGGCCTGCATTGTCAAGATAATCAAGTATGCGTATTGCAGCAAAATCCTGCCATCTCAATTTTTTGTAATTATCAAATTCTCCTGTATCAGATTCATAATAGTTTTTAGCATGAATATTTTGGTTAAGAACCTCCTCAGCCCATTTTCTGACTTCATGTCTGACCTCTTCTATATCGCGGGCAGTAGAGTATATTTTTTCAAGACGGGGATTTTCCTTTAAAAGTTTTCGCATTAAAGAAACCGATTTTGCAGATAAAGTAATCTTCTCCGGATAGTAAGTCATATTGTTCAGTTTTTTTAATTATTACTCTCACTCAATTATAAAAAAAATATCCATTTACACTAACTAAATAATCCTGGTTAAATTGTATGCATTGCAAAAATCCCGGGCATGAGCAAAATAAAGTACACCCCTCATTGATAAAGGGGTAAAGAAAGCCGGGTTGTTAACGAACAAATAAAACCTGAATTTACCGGGAACCGGCTCTTTTGATCTTTAGCTGCTGGCCCGGATAAATTCGTCCTGCAGTAGAGAGCCCGTTAAGCTGAATGATCTGATTTTCTGTCACCCCCGAAAAGCTTCTGGCAATACCCCACAAAGTATCCCCTGGTCTTACTGTATAGTAAATATAGCCGGTGCCATCACCGGTGGCGGGAACAACATCAGTTCTTCCTGCAGTAGTTGCAGATACTCCGGTTCTTGCCTGTTTCTCAGCAAAAGTCATTTCGTTAATTACCTTGTAGTAATCGGCCTTATCTGCAGGCACATAAACAACCAGATTTTGTCCTGCCCTGATAAGGCTTCCCCTGATATTATTCCAGTTCCTCAGATCCTGAGCCCTTACATCATACCATTCGGCAATATAACCCAGATTGTCACCAGTTTTGACGGTATAATTCAGTGCTGTTGTTCCCGGTGGGGGTGACGGCACAAATGTATTTGTAACCGGGCGTGCTGTGATCTTCTCCCTGGCAAGGAGTTCCTCCTTTCTGTAAGCAAATATTGAATCCTGTACTTCAACAAAATCGGGAGAATAATCAAACGGCAACCTGAGGGTTAAACCCTTTTCCGTTGCCGGTATAATATCCCTTCGGTATTGCGGGTTCAGGTCCCTCACCAGCTGCAGCGGGATATCAAGAACTTCAGCTACCTGTTTTAAATGAAGCTCCCTGTTAACCACTATTGTGTCAGTCAGATGCGGGATATCAACTTTGCGGGGAGTAAGGCCGTAATCACTGTAATAATTCATTGCGTATGTTGCTGCAATGAATGCTGGAACATATCCCCTGGTCTCCCTGGGCAGAAAATAGAATATTTCCCAGTAATCACTTTTTCCCCCGGATCTTCTGATAGCTCTTCTTACATTTCCCGGGCCGCAATTATATGCTGCCAGTGCCAGATTCCAGTCACCAAAAGTATCATAAAGATCACTAAGGTACCTTGCTGCTGCATGAGTGGATGCATACGGATCAAGCCTTTCATCTACCAGGGAGTTTATTGTTAACCCGTACATCCTTGCAGTTCCGTACATGAACTGCCATATGCCTGAAGCACCAGCTCTTGAGACAGCCCTTGGATTCAGTGCTGATTCAACTACGGGCAAATACATAAGTTCGTATGGCAACCCGTAAAGATCCAGCACTTCGCCAAATTTTGGGAAATAGTATTCCGAAAGCCCGAGCATTACTTCAACCAGATCCCTCCTCTGCCTTGTGTAAACATTAATAAAATTCCTGACATTATTATTGTAGGATAAATCCATTATCGTGGGTATCCGGCTTATACGTTCAATATAAACTGAATCGGGAAAATCAGGGATCACAACAGGCATTTGCTTGTTATCTGCCCTGATATCACGCATAAGATGGGAATTCCCGGTTGACAGTCTGACATACCATAAATTCATAAGACTGTCAAGATTTCTTTCAAAATTGAAAATTACGGTTTCCGTACTGATAATTCCGGTGTTATTTAATGTATCCCTTCCCGGGGCATTCTGGGGGAAAAGTAAAAACCCCAATATCAATACATGTATGGTCTTTCTCATGAGTCAAAAATAATATTAATTAATCCAAAAATATAACCCGGGAATATCCCGAATTTTCAACGCAAACATCAGAAGTTAATACTGCAGCGTATGCCCAGTGATATTCCGCTGTTCGAATTGCCGCCTGGCATATTTTGCCGGTTTATAAGCGAAGGTGCTATTTTCAGGCTCAAATCCTCGCTTACATCAAAGTCCTGCAAATGGGCGTCAACCAGTGCATCAACTATTGTCAGTGCATAAAAACCTGCTGTCCATATAATTGCCCTGTCACGGTTACGCCTGTAAAAATCCATATAATCCCTCATAACCTGCTCGGTAAAACGCGGATCTCCTGAAAACTCGTCAACAGTGTGCGGGTTACCGTCAGTTCGAAGTTCAATAGCGGTTTTGTAGCGCACAAAATTATCATGATTAAAAACTGTCCAGTATGTCAGGGCAGCAAATCCTCCGTACACAACAGGCAGTTTCCAGTACTTCCGGTTATATATCTGTCCGAGTCCGGGTAAAACAGCGGAATACATAGCTGCCTTGTGAGGAATAACCACTCTTTCATTTTCCCTGGGTTCCTGATTAAAAAAAGATATTTTAATATTATTCTCAGAACCGGAAACAGGAAAAAGCAGAATAAGATGCAATATAATGCACGGAATAATTTTCAGCAGCTTTTTCAGTAAGTAAAAGGTATTAATGCAATATGTGGTGTTACCTCTCAGTCCGTTTTCGTGAACATCAGGCCTTGATTTTGTCAAATACACCGACAATTCTTTCCAGTTCTTCATTGGAGTTAAAAGGGATTACTATCTTTCCTTTACCTTTATCATTCCTCTGAAGGTCAATTTTTGTGCCAAAAAAATCGGAAAGATGGTCTTTGAGGGCTCTGTATTCATCAGAACCGGTTTTTTTTACAACTTTTTTGTCTGCCGCCTCAGGTTCATTGATCTTTCTGACTATCTCCTCAACTTTCCTGACTGAAAGATCCTGGTCAATTATTTGCTGATATACTTTGAGTTGCAATTTCGAATCTTCAATATTCACAAGCGCCCTTGCATGACCCATTGACAATTTCCTGTGTTTTATCCCAAGTTGTACTTCAGCCGGTAATTTTAGCAGCCTCAGATAATTTGAAACGGTAGACCTTTTTTTCCCAACCCTTTCACTCAAACTGTCCTGCGTCAAACGGCACTCTTCCAGCAGGCGCTGATAACTTATAGCTATTTCTATAGCGTCCAGATCTTCCCTCTGAATATTCTCAACCAGGGCCATTTCAAGCAAGCCCTGATCGTTTGCTGTTCGTATGTAGGCAGGTATCTTTTCCAGTCCGGCCATCCCGGCAGCCCGGAAACGGCGTTCCCCGACAATTAACTGATACCTCCCGTCTTCTGCAGCGCGAACGGTAACAGGTTGAATGATCCCCAGCTGACTGATCGATGCGGCAAGTTCCTTTAATGACTCTTCTTCAAATTCCTTTCTGGGCTGAAAAGGATTGGCATCGATGAGTTCAATATCTATCTCTGTAAGACCGGATTTAACATCTGAATCTCTTTGTCTTGGTTCGCTGTCTTCCATAAGGGCTCCCAGTCCTCTTCCTAATGCATTTTTTTTCGCCGACATTTTATTTACATTATCTGAAACAATTGTTATTAATATCTTTCAGGTTTATTCAATAACCTTTTCCGAGCTGCTGATCCTGGTCATATTGTTTTTTTGAAGCAGCTCACGGGCAAGATTAAGGTAATTAACAGCACCTGTTGAATTAACATCGTACATTACAACGGGTTTGCCAAAACTGGGTGATTCGCTCAGCCTGATGTTTCTCTGTATTATGGTATCAAAGACCATCTTCTGGAAATGCTTCTTGACCTCTTCCACAACCTGGTTAGAGAGACGGAGCCTGGCATCGTACATTGTGAGCAAAAAACCTTCAATTTCAAGTTTTGTATTCAGCCTGTTCTGAACTATCTTGATAGTATTCAGCAATTTCCCAAGGCCTTCCAGTGCATAATACTCGCACTGGACAGGAATCAAAACTGAATCTGCTGCAGTAAGGGCGTTCAGTGTGATCAATCCCAATGATGGTGAGCAATCAATAAAAATAAAATCGTAACCGGGCTCTATTCTGCGGATAACATTATTCAAGATCTTTTCTCTGGCCGGCATATTGGTCATTTCAATCTCAGCCCCTACCAGATCTATATGTGAAGGGATAAGATCCATGTTTTCTACCTGGGAATTCAAAATAATATCATTCGGATCAACATCTTCAATCAGGCATTCGTAAATACTGGTTTTGACCTGCCTTATGTCAAAGCCCATTCCGGAAGTTGCATTTGCCTGCGGATCAGCGTCAATAAGGAGCACCTTTTGCTCCAGAACAGCAAGGCTTGAAGCCAGATTGATTGCCGTAGTGGTTTTACCTACACCACCTTTTTGATTTGCCAGTGCAATTATTTTTGCCATTTATTCAAAGTAGAATTTTACAATTAATTACTAATCCTTAAAAAATAGGGAATTCAAAAATACTATTTTATCTGCCATTAAGATCCTGCCATCTAACCGTAATTATAAACAAATAAACTGCAATTGTCAACAACTTATTAACAATCGGGGGATGTTCTCTATGTTTACCGGTCCGGGATTATCTCTATCTCAAAAAGAAGCGGCCAGTTTTTTCCGGTAACGAAAAAAGTGCCGTTATGGGGATTATATGCAATCCCGTTCAGGACATCAAGGTTGGGATGATGATGCTCCTCGTCGAGTATCCCGGTCAGATCAATCCATCCGTATACTCTTCCTGTCTCTTTTTCGAAAATTACAATTTTTTCCTTTTCAAATACATTTGCGTATATCAATCCTTCGTGATACTCCATTTCATTCAGCTCTGTTATCTCTCCGCCGGTATCATACACCTGCAGCCGGTCCACTTCAGCAAAACTTTCCGGGTCAAGTATATAAACATTATGTGATCCGTCGGTTTTGTAAAGATATTCACCGTCAGTTGTGAGGCCCCAGCCCTCGGTCGGATAACTGAACCTGTCAAGAAGGCTGAATGTCTCCTTATCATAGATAAAGCCGGTACCCGATTTCCAGGTTAACTGATACAATTTGCCATCAAGCAGTGCCAGACCCTCTCCGAACAATTCCCTTTCAAGGCTTATACTTTGTAACACCTCTCCTGTTTCAAGCTCTACCCGCCTCAGGGTAGAACTACCATACTGCCCTGTAGATTCATAAAGGTACTCTCCGTCGTATACCAGCCCCTGGGTAAATGCCCTTATATCGTGGGGGTAAGTGTTTAAAACACTGTATGTATAAGATAACGGTTCCTGATCGGATAAAAAGACAACTTGTGTGCTGTATTGTTCAACGGCTCCGTTTTCAAATTCAACCCTTACCCGGACTCTTCTGTTTCCGGTTCGTGTAACACCCGATTCCCAAACCAGTGTCTGTGCAGATTTCAATTCGGCTTCTTTTTCATTCCCGTCAACAAACAGGGTGAATTTTACAGGTGGAGGTGCTCCCTCGTCAAACTCCAGTTCAATCTCCACGATATCACCCACGGTAAAAAGGTCATTTCTTTCCGGCCTGACAAGTTTTCCCGGTATTCTGCCAACCTCTTCCCTTTTTTCTTCAACTTCAGCCTTAACATCACTATCATCCTTTTCTGTTTCGCGTTCACCGCAAGCAGCAGGACCAACTAATAAAATCATTGCTGCAACAACGAACCTAATAGTGTACTTTAGAAATCTCATTTGCAATTTATTTAGCAATTTTTTAAAATGCATTTCAGGATTATTATCTGAATAATCTTCTCCAGATGCTTTTACCCGAAAGTCTTTTTCTTATTTCAGGCCTCATCTCAGAAGAGTCGTTAATGTTAAGATACCTGCAAACTTCACTCCATCCGGGAAACCCGCCCAGATTGCGGTCATCTATATATATGTCGGCTATAATCTTCCGGCTTATATTCCCATCGTATATCTCTTCTGGATAGTTTTTATTAACAGCGTAAAATTCAATCCCTTTTCCCCGGCAAAAACTGACAGCCTCCTCCAGTTCCTTACCTGACCTGTATGTCCACAATATAAGCTGATGATTGTTTTTCTGAAGCTCTTTCATTGTTTCAAAAGCAAATAACATTGGTTTCCCAATCAACGGATAGCGGTTTTCAACAATTGTACCGTCAAAATCTATGGCTATTCTCATTATTTAAAATTTATTGCCCATACAGGGAAAAAACAAAGTTTAAGTCAAAAGGATATTTCACAGCAGTATGCAAAAATAAGAAAAAGCAACGGATTGGATTAAACAGAAAAAGGTATTCATCTGTAAAAGCTTTTAAAAAAAGGAGTGCAATTTTTAATTATTATTACGGAGTAATTGCCAAAGAATTGCATGCCAACTCCTATTTTTAACTTATTTTTGTGAAAAAAGGAGCTAAAAATGCTGAAAGAAATAAAGCAGCAAGTCCCCAACTTTATAACCATACTCAACCTTTTTGCAGGTTGTATTGCAATTGTTCTCTCATTCAGTAACATCCAGATTGCCGCACTGTTCATACTGATAGCAGCAATATTTGATTATGCTGACGGTTTGTTTGCCCGTTTGCTGAATGCTTATTCAGAATCGGGTAAATTGCTGGATTCGCTGGCCGATATGATCAGTTTCGGAGTTGCGCCATCAATGCTTGTGTATCAGTTGCTGATAAAGGCTGTTTTGAAAACAAATCCATATTTTTTACTGGACACGGCAAGTATGGGGGAATTGCGGACTCTTTTCTCTGCATTTTTGATTGCTGCTTTCTCTGCAATAAGGCTGGCCAGATTTTCAGTTGACAATAAACAGTCGTCAGAATTTATGGGCTTACCCACACCGGCATCGGGGATTTTTATTGCTTCACTAAGCTATTACACTGCTGTGGCAGAAAATGATATTCTTCTCAGTCTGATTTTCAATATCCCTCTGCTGATTACCATGGTAGTGATTCTTTCTGCTCTTATGGTTTCTCCGCTGCCTATGTTCTCACTGAAATTCAGGAATTTCAGGTTCGGCGAAAATAAGATCAGATACATTTTTTCGGCTGTATCTGCTGTATTGTTTTTTATGTGGGGCATACCCGGGCTCACCCTTATAATAGTTTCCTACATAATACTTTCTGGTCTGAGCAGCTGGGTTGCCCGCTGACCTGACCAAAACCGTCAGGGATTAGATGCATCGGGGCTTACCCTCCGGTCTGCAAAACACACACCAATAAAAAGAGCCCTTCTGACAGAGGGCTCTTCCTGTTATATAATCAAAACCTTTTACTTGACAGGCAATCCGGTTGTATCAATTGCATAATTGGTTTGAACTCCAAACTCATCATCCCCGT
>PUMT01000055.1 GCA_003551495.1 Bacteroidota bacterium | reverse complement strand
GTGGGAAAATGACATTGGACAGATCTACCTTCAAAAATGGATAGCACTGTTCAAAAACGGCAATGAAGCATGGGCGGAAACAAGAAGGACCGATGTGCCGTTACTGGAACATGCACCAGGCTCCCCTTATGTAGGTGAGCACAACAGGCCTCCTTTCAGGTACCCCTATCCTACAAACGAGGTAAACCTGAACAGCGCGAATGTTACACCCGAGCTTTCAGGAGTTGTTAATCATATGTGGGGCAAGAAAATGTGGTGGGATACCCGTACAGGAGTAAATTAACCCCTCGATCACTTAACACCTGAGCAAAAAACCGCCTTCCGGCCTACCGGTAAGGCGGTTTTTTAAATACTTCTAATTTTATTAAGACCAGTATGACCCGCTTCATTTTCGTTTGAAGTGTTCAGCTTATTTTTTTATTTAGCAAAACCGGCAGGTCAAATAATTATTTGGCCTCTACGTCAAAAAAACGAATCAAAAATTATTCGTTTCACGTAGAATTGGAAAACCGGTAAAGGTTTTTGCTTAAATTTACAAGGTTAACCAGTCTAAAAAAGATGCGCATCAGGAAAACGGTCATCATTCTGCTGTCAGTGCTATTTCTTACAGGCACTGCACATTCCCAGCTTTACAGCAATTTGCGCGAGGTTTTCGCTGAAGCGGAATCTTTCTTTTTGTTTGAAGAATACGATGATGCTCTTTTCCTTTACCGAAAGCTCCTTGCTGATAACCCTGACAATCACTATGTCATTTACCGGATAGGATTGTGCTATCTCAATATGCCCGGCCAAAAAAAGAGGGCTCTGGAGTACCTGGAAAAAGCAGCAGGGAACATTGATTTTTCGCGTTTCAGTTTTAGGCCCGGGTACCGGACTGTAAAGGCTCCCCCGGACGCAATATTCTATCTGGGAAAAGCCTATCATGTGAATTACCTTTTTGAAGAAGCACTGGAAACTTACCAGTGGTTTTTGGATGTTATGGATGAAAGGGTATATGACCCGGAAGTTGTGAAAGAGCATATCCTGGCATCAGAAAATGCTATAAAAAGCACCAATTATCCCGTCTTTTTCAATAAAGTGAGACTGGACGAACAAATAAACACCCGTTTCTCTGAAACAAATCCTGTTGTATCGGGTGATGAGTCGGTTCTAATCTTCATAAGGGAACTCCCCTTCTACAATGCAATATTTATGTCACGGCATGAGAACGGCAAATGGGGAGTGCCGGTTGAAATAACTACCGATCTTGGTTGCGAAGGTGATTGTTTTCCCACAGCTTTATCACACGATGCAGATGAAATCTATCTTTACAAAACAGATGACTATATCGGCAATATCTATGTGAGCAGGTATGAGAACGGAGAGTGGGGTACGGCTGAAAAGCTCAATAATAATATAAACACTGAATACTGGGAATCACATGCCAGCATAACAAAAGACGGAAAGACTCTCTATTTCACCAGCAACCGTCCAGGCGGGCATGGCGGACTCGATATCTACAAATCGCATAAAAACGAAAAAGGGGACTGGGGGCCTGCAATCAATCTCGGCAAGCCTGTGAACACTCCCTACAACGAAGAGACCCCCTTTATAACAGAAGACGGGAGCACGCTGTATTTCAGCTCCCACGGTCATTTCAACATAGGCGGATACAATATTTTCTATTCTGTAAAAATGGACGACGGTGAATGGTCTGTACCGCTCAGTGCCGGCTACGGCATCAATACACCAGAGGATGATCTTTTTTTCCATCCGGTAAAAAACGGCAGATACGCCTATATGTCGAGGGTTAACTACGAGTTTGAAGATACGCCTCTCGATATTTTCCGTTACGAGATATTCTCTGATACCCACCCACGCAAATTCAGTTTAAGCGGGATCATGAGCCTTACCGAAGGTTTATCAGTATCAAGCATGGCGCGTGTTCACATTATAGACGCAGTTACTGGTGACACTATTGTTTCAACCTCACCCCGTGCTACCGGCGAATGGGAAACTAAGGTTGAGGCAGGTGAGTACTTAATTGCCTATGAGGAGAGGGATCACAGATCTCTAACCAGAAGGGTGTCCCTAAAGGATGATCAGGAAAAATCGGAAATCAGGCTTGAAGCATTCCTGGAACCGGAATACAGGCTGCCCGGGGAAATTACGGAACTGTCAGATGATCCCGGTATTCCATTTGATATTGATTTACCCGAAGAATCCGCAGTCAGACAACGCCATATTCCTGAACCAGTTCCAGCTGAACCGGGCAAAAAAGCTGCGGACACAATCCCCCCGGATACTGTAAAAACAGAAGACCCGCCTTTCTGCCGCCCTTATGAAGAGGAAGCAGAATACTCTCCCGGGGAAATAACCGAAGATACTGAAGAAGTTTCACGTCCGGTTAGGGAAAGAAACTACATTTTCTTTTTACTCCTGTTGATTGTTTTAATTGCTGCATTTGTAGCAAAAACAAGGTTTTACAGGAGCAGAAAAAATGATAATGAACAAGGTTGATCCTCTTCGTATTAATTATTTTTCTAATTTGTTTATGGTATTTAAATTTTTTTATGGAATTTAGTAGTGTTATTACTTAAGGAGGTTCCATTAAAAGTAATTTAACTGATGCAAAACAGGGCTGTTTTTGTATTTGTTTTATTTATTCACGCGCAGGTAATCTTTTCCCAGGAGATCATTGATCGCAGGGAAACATTTTTTGATGCCCAGTATTTTTTATCTTATGAAGATTACCCGGAAGCACTTTATCATTTCCTGAAACTCCACAATTTTGAACCTTTCGATGCAAGCGTCAATTACAAAATTGGCAAATGCTATCTCAACATTATCGGAAGTAAGACCAAAGCCATTCCATATCTGGAAAATGCAGTCAACAATACTACAAGGTGGTACTGGAGCAACGCCTACATACAGCGGAGGGCTCCCTACGAAGCTTTTCTGAAGCTGGGCAGGGCATACCGCATTAATAACGAGCTGG
>PUMT01000217.1 GCA_003551495.1 Bacteroidota bacterium | reverse complement strand
TATCGAATGTCCAAATCAAGTGTTTGATGAATATTTATTCATATTTTGAAAAAGCATATAAATCAAATCCCGGTAGCTTGGCTTTGTTTGTAAAGGATGCCGGCTATTCTTACAGGCAGATATATGACTATGCTGCCCAAATTGCCGTATCTGTTGATGCAGGAAAAAGTTCTTTTACGGGTTTGCTGGCATATCGTAGTGTGTTAGCTTTTGCCGGTGTATTGGGAGTTTTGAGGTCAGGCAATGCTTATGTTCCTTTAAACCCGGGTTTTCCACCGGAGAGGCTTGCATTTATGATTGAGTTCCCTGAAATGGAGACTATCATTGTAGAAAAGAGATATTTGCACGTACTTGAAAAAATTCTTAAGTTGATTAACAAAAAGTTCAGGCTTGTTTTTCCTGGCATGACAGAAGGCGAACTTGACTTACCCTTTTTACATGGCCATACAGTTATAGCTGCTGATACCCCGGTAAATTCCGGCAAGGCTTTGCATAAAAGCGTACAATCAGAATTTTCAGATCGTTATGCTTATATGTTGTTTACTTCCGGCAGCACAGGTAAACCCAAGGGAGTGGCTGTGAAGCATAAAAATGTTATGTGCTATGTGGAAAATGTCAATGATTTGAATTCATTTTCTTCATCCGACAGGTTTTCAAACACGTTTGACCTGACTTTCGACCTGAGTGTGCATGATATGTTTGTCAGCTGGTCTAACGGAGCTTCGCTTTACTGTATACCTGAAGATGCCCTGATGGCCCCTGCAAAGTTTGTCAGGAATCATAAAGTAACATGCTGGTTTTCCGTGCCTTCGCTCGCAAATGTTATGGACAGGTTCAGGATGTTGAAGCCGGGAACATTTCCCAATATAAGGTATTCGTTGTTTTGCGGAGAACCATTAAAGGAATCCCTTGCAGAAAAGTGGCAAAAAGCAGCACCTAACTCTATTCTCAAAAATATTTATGGCCCGGCAGAAACAACAATAGGTATTTCCGAATATGAATACCAGCCCGGTAAAAGCAAATCGGCAAATGGCATTTTGTCAATCGGGAAAATATTTTCAGGTAATAAAAGCAAAATAGTAGACGAGCGGTTGAATGAAGTTGTTACAGGGCAAACGGGAGAACTGTTATTATGCGGTAAACAGGTTGTTGAAAAATATTGGAATAACCACGAAAAAACAGCCGGTGCATTTGTAGATATAAAACAGGAAAAGTGGTATAAAACCGGAGACCTTGTTAAAGCTGATGATGAAGATGATTTGTTCTTCATGGGAAGAAAGGATTTTCAGCTGAAAATACAGGGAAACAGGGTTGAACTCAATGAGGTTGATTTTGTAATTTCGCAGTTTTTAAAAAATGACAATGTTTTAACTATCTTTTTACAAAAAGATGAGTATAGCGGTATGCTTGTAGCTTGCATCAATGATGATCCGGAAAATGAAATAAAACGGACACCTGAAATTATCAATGAATGTAAAAAAAAGCTACCTGCATATATGGTTCCTGAAAGTATAGTGTTTCTTGAAAGTTTTCCGCAAAATAAAAACGGTAAAACAGACAGGAATAAACTCACTGAAATTGTCAGGTCAAAATTGCTGTGAGGTGGTGAGGCAGTTGTCAAACAGTCACCCGTCACAATAATATTAGAGATTGTAACTTTAAATACATTATACACAGATGAAGCCGGAGGAGATAAAAAGCAAACTATTTAAACTAATGCAACCCCGTTTGCAACGGCTGGGTATTCAGGAAAATGACATTGATGAAAATGAAAGCTTACTTAGTCAGGGAGTATTTGACTCAATGGCTTTTATCGAGTTCATTGCCCAAATGGAGGAAGAGTTTGATATTGAAATGGATTTTGAGGAAATGGATGCTTCCGACTTTACCTCTGTAAGCCAATTGACAAATATTATAAATAGCTTTTTTTCTTAGCCTTACGCTGTTGCTTGCTTTTTTAATGAATAAAGGACTATTTCTCTTCGTTAACAGATTCAATAATTGTTTCACACGCTTTTTTTATTTCATCTTCACTAATTATCAATGGTGGTGCTACTCTGAGGCATTCAGGAGCGAACAGGAACCAGTCGGTAATTATTCCTTTTTTAATGCACCTGTCAATTATTCGTTTGTTTTGTTCAAAGCTGTCAAATTCAATAGCAAGCATCAATCCTTTTCCTTTTATTGATTTGATTAATGGGTGTTGCAGATTTTTTCTGAACAGCTTTTCTTTTTTTTCTGCCTGTATGTAGGGCTTTTCTTTAGTTATAACCTGTAATGTAGCCTTTGCAGCTGCGCAGCAAAGTGGGTTGCCGCCAAATGTTGAGATATGTCCCAGTACGGGATCGTGTGTAAGTTGCTGCATAAGCTTTTTGGAAGCTACGAAGCAGCCCAGTGGCAATCCTCCTCCTAATCCTTTTGCCATGGCTATGATATCGGGGACAATGTTGTAATGTTCAAAAGCCCATAGTTTACCTGTACGGCCCATGCCGCATTGTACTTCATCCAGAACCAGCAGTGCCCCGGTTTCATTGCATCTTCTTCTTAAAGCTTGCAGGTATGATAATTCGGGCACTACGGCACCCGCTTCACCCTGTATTGTTTCTGCTACAACGCAGGCAGTTCTTTCATCTATTTCGTCCAGAACATCAGGATTGTTGAATTCAATATTGTAAATGTCGGGCAGCAAAGGCCTGAATGCATTTTTCGAACCTTCCCCGCCCATAATGCTTAAAGCACCGTGAGTGCTGCCGTGATATCCGTTTTTGAAGCTTACAGTCTTTGTCCTGCCGGTTACCCGCTTGGCCAGCTTCATTGCACCTTCAATGGCTTCACTGCCCGAGTTAACAAAGAAGACATTATTGAGCGGGGTTGGGAGCGTTGAGCAAATCAATTGAGCCAGTTCAACCTGTGGGCTCAGTACATACTCACCATAAACCATAGCATGCAGGTATTTGTCTAACTGGGCGTGAATGGCTTTTACAACCTCCGGAT
>PUMT01000063.1 GCA_003551495.1 Bacteroidota bacterium | reverse complement strand
TGCTGGAAGCAGCCATGATGGCGCATAATATACCGCCGGGGATATACCGTAAACAGTTTGCTTTTGAAAGGTGGCCCCGGTTTGATCAGACACTTTTCAAAAGTATTTATAATGAAGATCTTCCTGAACGAGAATTGCATTTCAAAATAGCAGGCTCTGATATTTCAGCAGCTGCCGTTCGTGTTGCCCGTGAAAATGCAAAAAATGCCTTCCTTCACAGAAAAGTTGAATTCAGGGTTGCCACCTTTGAAGAGTTCAATCCTCCGGAAGGCGGAGGCGTCCTTATTGTCAATCCGCCCTACGGTGAAAGATTGAAGGACGGAGATCCTGTCTCCTTCCATTCTCTTATGGGAGATATCCTGAAAAAGAAATACGATGGGTATGAAGCATGGGTTTTCAGCGGCAACAAAGAAGCCCTGAAAAATATCGGTTTAAAACCTTCAGGAAAAATTGTGCTGTTCAACGGACCTATCGAATGCAGATTCCATAGATTTTCTATTTACAGCGGCAGTAAAAAAAGAAAGTAAATCATTTAAAAGCCTGCTCTTATTAAGAATAATAATAAAACAAGAAAACGCCGGTAAGAGGTAGATGAGAATGGGGGATATTATCTCAGGTTTTTTTAAAAAAATGCTTTTCTTTGCAAACCTCTGCATGCACTTTCTAACGGGGGGAAAAATTTGACGAACGAAGAGAAATTTGGCTTGAGATTGCAATATAATGCCGTATATGGCCTGTAGAGTTCTACATGGTCAAACCGGACTTTGTTTAATTTTATGATAAAATTATTGTAATTTCATATAATTGTATATTTTTAGAATTATTTTTGCAATATCTGCATTTTAATTTTTTTAATAAACCTGGGTGGTTTAATTTACCGGTACAATAAAACCTTATATGGCTTTTAATATACAGCAAAGCTACAGAAAGATGAATGAAGGCGAAGTGCTGCTTGCCTATAAGGGAAGTATAACTACCGACCTGATCACGAATGTGCTTGATGTTGTAGAGTCAAAGCTCGAAGAGGCAAAAAGTGTGTCTGCGGTAAAAAAGAAAGTTTACAGCGTGCTGGTTGAGAGTCTGCAGAATCTTTATCATCATATTGAAGACCTTCCCGATAATATGAAAGACCAGTTCGACACCAGGTTTGGTATTCTGGTTGTTTCAAAGATGGACGGCCTTTACAGGATTTCCACAGGCAACTTCGTGCGTTCAACCAGGGTAAAATACCTCAAGGACAAAATTGATAAGATCAATTCCCTTTCAAGGGATGAGTTGAAGGATATGTACAAGTTTGTTTTAAATCACCAGAAAATAACCGAAAAAGGGGGAGGAGGGCTCGGACTTATTGACATTGCCAAAAAAACAGGTAACAAACTGGAGTATGTTTTTCAGAAGTACAACAACGATTACTACTTTTTCAACCTGAATATATTTGTCTCGGAAACTTCCGGTTAAGTCCCCGGGGTTTTCCCATAAAAAGTTTATTATTGTCAGTATTAATTATTGTATATACATATGGATCCAATTATAATGGAAGGCACCCCAAAAACTCCTGAGATAAGATTTGATGCCGGAAAAGGGATTATTGAAATCAGGGGGCGCTCTATACCTGAAAACGCTATTGAATTTTATAAACCTATGGTTGACTGGCTGGAAAAGTATTCAAAAAATCCTGCCAAAGAAACAATTGTCAACTTTCAACTGGAATACTTCAATACAAGTTCATCAAAGTGCATACTTGACCTTTTTAAAAAGCTTGAAACTATCCACAAGGAGAGCAGAAGTGTTATTGTGAACTGGTATTATGAAGAAGATGATGAGGATATGCTTGAGGCCGGAGAAGATTACGAATCGATAATACGCATTCCCTTCACAATGATAGAGATGGAAGAACAGTAGGCCTACATTCTTTTTCCTTCCCGGGACTGGGGGGAAAGCCTGAGTCGGGAGAAGGTGTTTCCTGCAATGTCAAGTCCTTTTTTGAGTAACCTGAAATAAAGCACAAGCCACAATAGTGCTGTCATAAACCATATTACCCCGGTATTTACACTATATGTACAGTATTGGTTCCCGAATATGTTTTTAACCGGAGAATAGAAGTGTGCTTTTATAAACCTTCCTTCAGGGTCCTGGTAAACAGGATCTATTTTTTGATGAAGTTCTCCTCCATATTCTACAATTCTGTCAATTTCCCTGGCATTCCTCACCAGCTCACTCAATGCCTCATTGTGATGACGGTTCTTCATTTCCATATATTCCCTTCTTCCTTCTTCAGTTTTCATATGTCCGGAAATGATCCGGTCGCGCCTGCTGCTGGCAATGTTGTATAGTTCTATATAGTAGCGGTTGAGATTATTCAGATAGCGACTTGTTTCCTCCAGAACATCAGGCCCTGCTTTATCAATTCTCAGCATTTCCGGGTCGGTATTAAACTTGACATTGTTGTTTGCATTCAGCTCCTTTGTTATTTCATTGCGGAGTACTGCAAGATTTTCAGCTACACGTTCACTGTTTTGGTTGTTGTCAATATTACGTTCACAATAGTCAACTTTGTTCTGAAGGTTTCTTATCCAAAAGTTTCTTTTATAATCTGCCCTGCTCATTGCCTTATTGTAGGGATACAATTCCTTTTCATAAGGGTTTTCCCTGAACTGGTAAACCGCAAGAGCTTCATATGCCCACCGGGAAGTTATTATCTCACCGTATGCAGGAATACGGCTGGGGGAGGAAATGGCCGGGTTCAGCTCTTCAAACCTGACTATAACCCCGCTGAGTATAAGTTGCGGTATAACCAGGAATGGAATAAGTATATAAATGGTAACAGCAGTTTTAAAACTGTCTGATATGACCAGTCCAAGTACATTGGCAAAACACCATGTGCTGAATAATACCAGCCAGTATTGAAAAAACATGCCTCTAACCTCAATAATTGAATTGCCTGCAATGACAAAGAGAAGCGCCTGGACTGCCGAAATGCCGAAAAGTATGAATGTTTTGGAGAAAAGGTAACTGCCCCGGCTAAGGTTCAGAAAAGCTTCCCTCTTTAGAATCTTCCTGTCTTTTATTATTTCTTCAGCACTTACGGTAAGACCGATAAATACAGCCACTATTACTGCCATGAAGATATAGACCGGAAGATTTACATTTTCCGCAAATGTGTAACCAAGAGGGTTTGTTACATTAACATTGTAATATTTGATAATGTAGGAAAGGAGAAACGCGAGAAACAGGGGCTCTATGATGTTTATCAGAAGGTATTGCTTGTTTGCCATTTTTGCCAGAATATCCCTCTGTGCAAATATTAAGAATTGTTTCAACCTGTTGGGTATGCTGAAATTTATTCCGGGAAGCGCTCCAAATTTCTCTTTTTTGACCTCTTCTTTTTTTAATTGTTTCCTGTAATATCCCGCCCATTCTTCAGGCGATATTTTGCGTGACCGGGTTACCCTGCCGAATTCATCAAGCACTTTTGCTTCAACAATATTGAATATCTGCTCGGGATTGACATTCCCGCAAAAGTAACACTCGCTTTCATTCCAGTTTGCATGCCTGACACATGATTTGAAGTAAATCAGGGCATCAACAGGATTGCCGTAATAAATCAGATGTCCGCCCGTATCGAGCATGATTAGCTTGTCAAACATCTTGAAAATATCAGAAGAAGGCTGGTGGATCACTACAAAAACCAGCTTTCCTTTTAGGGCAAGCTCTTTCAGCAGGTCAAGGATATTTTCCGAATCCCTCGATGAAAGTCCGGATGTAGGTTCATCCAGAAAAAGGATTGCCGGTTCCCTGATAAGCTCAAGTGCTATATTCAACCTCTTTCTCTGACCGCCACTAATTTTTTTATTCAGTGGAGTTCCTACCTGCAGATCTTTTATTTCAAACAAACCAAGATCTTCAAGAAGTTTGTTAACCTTGCTGACAATTTGATTTTCCCTGTTATCTCCGAAACAGAGTTTTGCGTTGTAATACAGGTTCTGGTAAACAGTGAGTTCCTCAATAAGAAGGTCATCCTGGGAAACATACCCTATCATTCCTTCAATCCTTTTTTTTTCGGCATGAATATCAATCCCGTTTATCCTGACGCTGCCTGCTGAAGGTATTAGGTTCCCGTTAAGTGTGTTAAGCAGGGTGGTTTTCCCGGACCCGCTGGATCCCATTATTCCTATAAGGCGGCCGGATTCCTCTTTGAATGACATTTTGTTTAAACCGACAGTTCCTCCTTTGAAACGGTATTCTATCTTCCTGGCCTCGAATTCAATTTTCGATTTTATCTGTTCCTTGCGGAATGCCCCGGTAATATCACTGTAATACACCGGATCAATTTTTTTATTTCTGAGTGATGTGCCGTTGTCGAAAACATAGATCCTGTCCTGCAGTAAAAGCTGGTTGTTAAGGTACAATTCGCTTTCCCCCCTGTATCTTGCAAGAAAAATGCTTACGGAGGGAATGCTGATCACCCTTATCTCACCGTTGAGATCTTTTCTGTAAATATGCTTAACGCCCACTATGCCAGGCTCTTCATTGCTGTCAATCAAAAGCAGGTAATCTGAATATGGAATTTTCTGGAAAGGTTTGAGCACGAAAGATTTTAACAGGCCAAGGGTCTCCGGCGGAAAGTTAAAAATATCCGATACTGTTCCTATAAAGGTCATTTCCTGGGTGGTTATCCTTTCTCCCCCACATTTGAGGAATTCGAGCAGATTGACCAGTACAATGAATTTTTGGCGCTGAGTCAGCTCTTCGTTTATCCCTGTACAGATTGCAAGAACCCTTACAGAAATTGAAGAAGTTCTTTTTTTCCTCCTTGCAACCTCTTTCAGCTTTTGCTGGTGTATTTTGTGATACTCATCGAATATACGGACGTATCTGCTGCATAGTTCCTGATTGAACTGTCTTCTCAGAAACAGTTCAACCACCGAACGCCTTTTGTCAGAATTACTTTCGGGTCGTCCGATAATTGCAAATAGCTGCATCAGGGCTTTGAGTATCTGTATGCTCATTACGTGGCCGGACAATCTGGTTAAACACAAAAAATGTATGGACTAAATCCACACCTTCCAAAATAGTTTTAATTAATGGATTGCATTAAGAAGTTACGTATTCCGGGGAAAAAAGTTTCCGGCACCGGCGGAGAGGGGTATTTGCAAATCTATTACAACTTTCAGATAAACTTTTCCAGTCTCATACTGACCTGGATCCTTTCCCCGTCACGCATTATTTCAAGGCGCACCAGTCTGCCGTCGCCTCTCTTGAAAATGCCCTGCATTTCGCTAAGGGTATAGTTGGATACAGTACTCCCGTTAACACTTGTTATCTGGTCTCCTTCTTTTATCCCTGCCTTGTCTGCAGGTGAACCTGGACGTACATAGGATACCATGTAAACAGGGAAGTCAGCCATGGGTGCTGTGAGGGTCATTCCGCTCATATCATGCCTGAAAGGCCTGAAATATCTAAGGTTACGCCTGAATGTGATTTGTTCGTTCTGGTAGTCGATTATAACATTAAAACGGTTCAGAACATCAGCCCCGAGACTTCCATGACGTCCGTCAAGCTGAATAGCCGGGGCTATCGAAGCAGAATCGGGATAGGATGCAATTACATTCTCGATCTCGAAATCACCGAAGTTCAGTGATTTAAGGCGCCCTTTCCGCCCGAAAACATTTCCGCTCAATCCTGCACCAAGTAGGGTGCGTTCCGAATTTTCAGGGGCAGAGATATTGGGGTCGGAGCTTTCGTCAAGCCAGATCGAATGGCTTGCTCCTGTATCAATAAGAAGCCTGACAGGAATAGAATTGTTTCCTTCAGTTCTGACGGAAGTTTTTACATATGGTTTGTTGTTAACAACTGTTATTGGTTTGATATTCCAGAATGTTTCCTTCCACCAGCTGTAACTATAATTTTCAGGGTCGTGAAGAGTTAGCCTGCGGCGGCCGTAATTTATCTCGACAATGAAATCGCGAAAAATGTTGTAACCGAAAATCCCGTTTATCTCCATCCCCATATGGGTGGATAGTTCGAAAACGTCCTCCTTCAGAACATAGACTTCCTGGTTTTCACCTCTTATTCCGGAAAATTCAAGGGTGTTGCCGGTGGAATGATATGCATCCAAAGGCTCTCCTTCGCCCAGTCCACGGATCCTGACGTCGCTAACGGACTTAAGGGCGAGACTGTCGCCAATTGCCAGCTCTGTTACCAGAGTAGTGTTTACTCCTGTATCAACAATAAAGTGGAGTATATCAGACTCGTTTATGCTTACTGGTATTACAATAAGATTGTTTACCAGCTCAAATCTGAAAGATACTGAGTTTCGGCGGGGGTTTTCAATATAGAGCCTGTCGGGGTAATCTCCCCGGGGTGCCTGCTGACGCGAGAAAACGGGCTCATATGAAATTAAAAGAAAGCAGGCAACAATGAATATTGCTGATTTATCTAGTTTCAGTAGTTTTTCCAAACCCTGGAGTATCATATAATTTTATTTTTCATTTTTTCTGCATCTGAATGCAGCAGGAAAAGTTTTTCCTGTTGTGCCTTTCAGTTTTAAATAAGTTAAACAAAACTGTAGCCTTTTATACAAGAAATATACATATATTATTGTAATTATAACATAATATTAAACAATATTATTATGCCTTTAGTTCAAAACAGGGGGAAACTGGTTAAACCGTATAATTTAAAAATACCGACAAATTGACTGTTTTATTGAACACCATGCGCCAAAACGGCAGAATGATTCTATTTTTTTCTGTTGGCACAGTTTTGATTGAAGAAAAAAGGTAATGAACATTTTTAATTACAACAGAAAAAAAGAGATATATATTTATGAACATTAACAATTTCACAATAAAGTCCCAGGAAGCAATACAACAGGCTTTTTCAATTGCATCAGGCAATAGTCAACAAGCGGTTGAAAACGGGCATTTGCTGAAAGCTTTGATCAATACTGACGGTGATGTTGCAGGCTTTCTGTTTAAAAAGCTCAATATAAGTGTTGCACACATTGAAAAGATAGTCGACAGTATAATAGAATCATATCCCAAAGTATCCGGGGGGGAGCAGTATCTTTCTTCAACCGCCTCAAAAGCAATGCAAAATGCACTTAATTTCTCTAAAGAAGCCGGAGATGATTTTGTTTCACTTGAATACCTGCTTCTGGGCATCTTATCAGCAGGCGATAAAGTTTCTCAGATGCTTAAGGATGCCGGAGTATCTGAGAAAGAGCTTAAAACTGCTATAGAAGAACTTCGAAAGGGGTCAAAAGTCAAAAGCCAGTCAGCTGAAGACACCTATAATGCACTGGACAGGTTTGCCATTGACCTTAATGAGATGGCGCGTACCGGCAAACTAGATCCGGTAATCGGGAGGGATGACGAAATTCGAAGAATATTGCAGATACTATCCAGAAGGACAAAGAATAACCCGATCCTGATAGGTGATGCAGGCGTGGGTAAAACTGCTATTGCGGAAGGACTTGCACAAAGGATTGTAAGTGGCGACGTGCCGGAGAATCTGAAAACAAAGCGTTTTTTTTCACTCGACATGGGTGCACTGATAGCAGGTGCAAAGTACAAGGGGGAGTTTGAGGAGAGGCTCAAATCAGTTGTAAAGGAGGTGGTTTCATCCGATGGAGAGATTGTTCTCTTCATTGATGAGATACATACCCTGGTTGGAGCAGGAAAAAGCGAGGGAGCCATGGATGCGGCAAATATTCTGAAGCCGGCACTTGCCAGGGGAGAACTAAGGGCTATAGGGGCGACAACACTGAATGAGTACCAGAAGTATTTTGAACAGGACAAAGCTCTTGAAAGAAGATTCCAGATAGTAATGGTTGATGAACCCGATATGCCCAGTGCAATATCAATATTGAGGGGACTGAAGGAGAAGTATGAAACACACCACAAGGTGAGGATAAAAGATGATGCAATTATAACCGCTGTTGAGCTTTCACACAGGTATATAACCGACAGGTTTTTGCCCGACAAGGCAATAGACCTTATCGATGAGTCGGCATCAAGACTTCGCCTGGAAATGAACTCTGTGCCCGAAAATATTGATGAGATAGAGCGAAAAATAAAGCAGCTTGAAATTGAACGCGAAGCAATAAAAAGAGAAGGAGACAAAAAAAAGGAGAGTGAGTTGGCTGCGGAAATATCGGGTCTCAACGAAGAGCGGAATAACCTGAGGGCAAAATGGGAAAACGAGAAGGAGATAATCGATAATATTCAAAAACTGAAGGAGTCTATTGAAAATCTGAAGTTTGAGGCTGTTCAGGCAGAACGGCAGGGTGATTACGGAAAGGTGGCTGAAATAAGATATGGACGTATCAAGGAGGCAGAAAACAACATTGCTGATTTACAGGAACAATTGCACCAGGTACAGTCAGATGAACCTCTCATAAAAGAAGAAGTGGAAGCTGAGGATATTGCCGGGATTGTTTCCCGGTGGACAGGCATACCTGTAAGTCGCATGATGCAAAGCGAAAGGGAAAAACTTCTGGCATTGGAGGATGAATTGCACAAAAGGGTTGTTGGTCAGGATGAAGCAATTACAGCCGTTTCGGATGCCGTCAGACGAAGCAGGGCAGGCTTGCAGGATGCGAAAAGGCCAATCGGTTCATTTATATTCCTTGGTACCACAGGAGTGGGTAAAACCGAACTTGCAAGGGCGCTGGCAGAGTTTCTTTTTGATGATGAAAATATGATGACCCGCATAGACATGTCAGAATACCAGGAGAGGCATTCCGTATCCCGGTTAATAGGTGCACCTCCGGGATATGTTGGATATGAGGAGGGCGGACAGCTCACGGAGGCTGTACGGCGAAAACCCTATTCGGTTATTCTGCTGGATGAAATAGAGAAGGCTCACCCCGATGTTTTCAATATTCTGCTGCAGGTTCTGGATGACGGAAGGCTGACCGACAATAAAGGGCGTGTTGCAAATTTCAGGAACACCATAATTATTATGACCTCAAATACAGGCTCTCATATCATCAGGGATAACTACATGAAGGTGAATGGCATGGACAAAGACGAGATGTTTGAGAAATCCAGAAAAGAGGTGTTCGAACTTTTGAAGAGGACAATCAGACCGGAGTTCCTGAATCGTATAGACGATATCATAATGTTCACTCCACTTTCAGAAGAGGATGTCAGGGAGATCGTCATTCTTCAGTTCGGACAGTTGCAGAAAATGCTCATGAAAAACAGGGTTGAACTGGAATTATCTGATGAGGCACTCGAAAAGCTTGCCCTCATGAGTTTCGATCCTCAATACGGGGCACGCCCTGTTAAACGGGTAATGCAAAAATTTGTGCTGAATGAACTTTCAAGGAAGATACTGGCAGGAGAAGTTGACAAAGGGAAAAAGGTAAAGATTGATGTAAGTAATGATAAGCTGGTTTTCAGAAACTGATCAAACAGACCTGACTGCTTATCGCAGCATTCCCTGCTTCCTGAACCAGTCTGCTGCATCCATCACAGCTGTTTCTACCGGGGAGCAGGGAAGGCCCAGTTCCCGGCGGGCTTTGTCTGCCGTATAATAATTTTTCGTACACAATACTTTCATTGTTGTAACTGTTACTGGTGTCTGTCTCCCTGTCATACTGATAACAGAGCCGGGCAATCCTGCCAGAATCACTAAGGGGTATGAGACCCTTGCAAGTATGGTGCCGGAGCCGGCAATCTTTTTGACAAGCCTGAAAAAATCAATGTATTTCATGTTTACGCCAGATAAAATGTAACGCTGCCCGTTTTCGCCTTTTTCAAGGGCATTACATACCCCGGTGGCAGCATCTGCCGCATGGATGAAGTTTTTCCCGCCGGGGGGCACAAAGAAGATCCTTTTTCCCCAAATCATTGTAATGATCCTTCCGGAACCGGGTTTGGAATCCCACCGGCCTATCATAAAAGTGGGGTTTACTATTACGGTTTCCGGTGGTGATGAGGCAGCAGCCGACAGTAAAGTCTCTTCAGCCTTAAGTTTGCTTTGTACATAGGGAAGCCGGGTGAAAGGCTTTTTAGGGGGCATTTGTTCATTCCCCGGATCAGTTGCAGAGCCGTACCCTATAGTATTTGCCGTACTAACAAAGACCAGCTTTTTCAAACCGTTCTTTTTTGCAGCATTTGCCACATTACAAGTCCCTTCATAATTCACTTCATGGTATACCCGGGGTGGTAGTCCCGGCTCCGTTACCGCTGCAGTATGAATTACGGCTTCACATCCTTCAAATGCAGCGTTAAGTTCGTTCCTTCTTGTAATATCTCCTTCAAAAAGCTCTATATTTGTGCCTTCCGGAAGGAATTTCTTTTTGTTTCTAAGGAAACCCCTTACATGGTAGCCCCTGCCGAGAAGTTCCATTATAACATTTGTGCCAAGGAGACTGTTGGCTCCTGTAACCAGTACACTACCCCTTTTTGACCCTTTAGTCATTTTATTGACCTTTTTTTGTTATTTCCTTTTTTTTAACTGCTTTTGTGAGAACCGGCAGGGTTATCCATGATGGTATTATCTTCATCAGCAAATAATTGAACCTGTTAGCAGTGCCTGCCAGTATGGAAAAACGTTTTTTAAACATTTTACTGACGGCAATTTTGGCTACCTTTTCAGGCGGTAAAACTCCCATTTTACCAAATAAACCGTGTTTATTGATCCTGCTTGTTACATACCTGTTTGTCTTCATCGGTCCGGGATGAACCACACTTGCAAATACTCCTGAGCCTTTCAGCTCTTCTGCCAGTCCCCTGGTAAAGTAATCAACGAAAACCTTTGAAGCAGGGTAGATTGTTTTGAAGCCAATCGGACTGAAAGATGCCATGCTTGACACATTGAGAATATAAGAAGGAGTGTTTTCTTTCAGTACGGGTAGGAGCAACCTGGTTGTGAGCACAAGCGCCCTTATATTGAGTTTTATTATACTGTCAATGTAGGTTATATCGGCATTTTCAAAAATTCTGCTGCCGCCAACACCTGCATTGTTAATAAGCATATTTACCCGGTAGTTTTTCTTTACCGTTTCTGTCATTTCTAAAAGCTCCTTTTTGCTTGTCAGATCCGCTTCTATGTAATGTGCCTTTACGCCCATTTTTTTCAGATCGCGGCACAAATCATCAAGTCCCTCCTCAGGAAGAGAAACCAGCAGCAAATTCATTTTTCGCCTTGCAAGCTCAAAAGCCAGCTCCCTGCCCAGTCCCATACTGGATCCCGTTATAACTGCATATTTTTCCGTAAATTCCTCTTTGCCCATAAACCTGTCTTTTGCAGTGACAGTGCTGTTATTACAATTAATGCAATGCTACAAAGATAAAAATAAGAGTGAGTCCGGCAATATAGGTTATTTAAGGACGTTTACATATTGTAAACCAAAAAATTTTTTTGTTATGCTTATTAAAAAAACCAATTATTTAATTGAAAAAACTCTAACAGTAGCTACACTTTTTTCCTTTATCTTTTTCATTGGTGCTCTAACTTCCAATGCCCAGCAGATGCAGCAACAGCAACAGATTAAAACCGATTATTCCGATGAGGAACTGGAGCAGTTTGTTGAAACATATCTGGAAGCAATGCCTCTTTATGAAGAAAGCGAGGAGAAAATGATCGAGGAAATCGAAGATCAGGGACTTACGGTTGAGCAGTTTAATGATATACTTGCACAGCTTGAGAATCCTCAGGTAGAGGTAACTGCAACTGAAGAAGAGATAGAGGCTTTTGAAAAAGCCATGGAAGAAGTTCAGGAAATACAGATGACTTATAATTTGAAGATAAACAGCGTTATTGAAGATAATGATATGACTAATGAGGAATATGAAATGATCATTATGGCATATCAGCAGGACAGGGAACTACAGCAGCGTATAGACGAACTTATTCAGGAAATGGCAGAAGAACCTCCATTTTAATGAATTATGTCCCCCCCCAAAAAATCCATCTCTACAATGATGGATTTTTTTTTGCAAAAATGTTCAGCGTACAAAACTTATCAAGTTCTTCATAGAATGGAATATTGATAACATTTTTTTGTAAATTCCACGTGTAAAATACATTTGTATAATGCGGCTCCGTTTATATTGTTGCTGTCCACAGCCCGCAAAATTTTTAAATTTAAACAGATAACTTCTTGAAATTAACCGGGAAAAAGATCCGTTTTTTTTTGAAACTGGTATTGAAAATATCAGCCGGATTGCTTATTCTGCTCTTTACAGTTGTTTTTGCACTTCGCTTCCCTTCTGTACAGACTTTTCTGGCAGGCCGCATTGCAGATGCCATACACAACAGAACCGGTATAAATATAAGTGTTGAACGGTTACTGGTGCGCTTTCCCGTATCACTCGAACTGAAAGGGGTTTACCTTGAAGATGAGTCAGGTGACACCCTTCTTTATGCTGGCAGGATAAGGGCAGATATCAATATGCTGGCTCTTGCCGGCAAGAAGGTTGAAGTAAGGCGGCTGTTTCTGGATAATATTAATGTGGATGTTTCGAGGGACTATCCGGGTGATGAATTTAATTATCAATATATTGTACGCGCTTTTTCAGGGGAAGAAAAAGACACCACCCATGTGGTGCAGGAAAATACCAGTCCGTGGTCAATTGATGTGGGAACTGTTCTGATGAGCAGTACCCGGTTTAGATATTATGATCATGTCAGTGGTATGGATTTGTCTGCCAGGACAGGGTTTTTCAGCGCTTCCGTGAAGCTGTTCGAACCTGAAGAGTCCCTTTTCCATTTCGGCAAAATTTCACTTTCCGGTGCGCATTTAAGAGTGCATACAGATAAGCCTTCAGCCGGACACTCTGCTGAAGCAGGGAACGGAATGTCACTTCCCGGTCTTGATGCCGGCTCCGTATCACTTGAAGATATAGATATCTCTTTTACTTCATATGACGGTTCCCGCTTTGATTTACGCCTCGCAGATATGCTTCTGGAGCCGGAAAGTATTGATTTGCAAAACCGTATAGTTGAACTGAAAAGGCTTGCCCTGGAGAGTCCCGTGATTTCGGTTGTTAACCCACCTGTGGATAAGACCGGTGAAATTATTGCCGGTGCCGAAGAAGAGAAACTGTTGCCCGGGATGGCAAATATTGACAGGGGAGGCAATAATACTGAAGTAAGTACGGGAACTGAGCCCGGTCTTTTAACTGAAGGTCTTGAAGAACTCAGGGTTGAGGTGAGTAAAATAATTGACTGGAAGGTCTTTGCAGACCTTATAGAAGTTGGGGGGGCGGCTTTTGCTGTTTCTGACGGGAACAGCCGGTTATCAAACTCATATTTTAACCCGCGAAATTTCAGTTTCACTGATACCGGATTCAGGCTGAGCGGACTGAAGGTGGTACCGGACTCGACACATTTCAGGCTCAGCAACATGAGCCTGAATATTAACCGTACATTCAGATTGGACAATTTTTCAGTTGATGTTTCCGCAGGCAGTGAGATACAGATTGACAATTTCAGAATAAAGACACCCACCAGTGATGCTGAAGGATCTGTATATGCAGGACTGAACCTGTCCAATCCCGGTTTATCCGGATTTGAGGATCACCCGTTCAGTGTTTTCCTGAAAGGAGAAATTTCGCGCAGTGATATTGCTTTTTTCCTTCCGGATATAACCGGGAT
>PUMT01000046.1 GCA_003551495.1 Bacteroidota bacterium | reverse complement strand
TTTTGACGGAAAATCGGTTTACACATTTTTGAGAGATGCCAACGAGGTAATGATAAGCGACCCGGAAGAAGGAGAAGATGAAATTTTTTCAAATCCGGTGAGGTTACTGACTTTATACGAGCGTGACTTCAGGTTCAGACTCCGGGGTGAGGTAACTGAAAATGGGAGAACATTGTATGAAATAGACCTCCATCCGGAAGAAAGGGATATGGAGTTTCACACGATCAAACTCTTTATAGACAAAGAGACAGTGCAGATTGAATCGGCAGTTATCTCGGGTAAGGACGGAAGTATTTATACTTTGTCAGTCGATAATTTTGTTTCCGGGCTCGATTTAAGTGAAAATGATTTCAGTTTTGATCCGGAAAAGTACCCGGGAATAGAAGTAATTGACCTCAGGTGGTAAAAGACACAAGTCCCCCAACATTAATAATTTCTGAATACAGCAAGCTTTCCCCGTGACATAATACCCGGTTGTTGAGTTGCTTCAGTAAACCTTCCAATTCATTTTATTTGGGATACTCTACCCGGGCATGATAGATATTCTTCAGTTTCTTTTTGAAAATCTCCTTGATCTGGGTTATCTCCTTGAAGGTTATGTGCGCATCACTTAACTGTTCTTCAACAACCTGATGATTTATTATATTGTCAACCAACTCGTTGATTGCCTCTTCAGTAATCTCCTTGAGACTTCTGGAAGCAGCCTCAACCGAATCTGCCATCATTACAACTGCCGTTTCCTTTGAAAACGGACGCGGGCCCGGATAGGTAAACTTTTCGGAATCAATATCCTTATCAGGAAACTTATTCTGGAATAATTTGAAAAAATACTGCACTTTGGTGGTGCCGTGGTGTGTCAGTATAAAATCGATTATTGCAGAAGGCAGATTGTACTTCTTTGCAATTTCGACGCCCTTGTGAACATGATTTATAATTATCTGCGCACTTTCTTCAAAGTCCTTCAGGTCATGAGGATTCATTCCCGAAGTCTGATTCTCTATAAAGTAGGCAGGGTTTGCCATTTTCCCGATATCGTGGTAAAGAGCACCCGTCCTCACCAGCAGGGAATTCCCGCCTATCAAAAATATTGCACTTTCAGCCATATTTGAAACCTGAATTGAATGCTGAAAAGTGCCGGGAGCTTCTTCGGCAAGCTTTCTGAGAAGAGGCTGGTTTGTATCTGAAAGCTCCATCAGGGTGGCTTCAGACAGGAACCCAAACGCCTTCTCAAATATGTATAATAAAGGATAAGCCATTAGTATAAGCAAACCGTTCCCTCCGAACCATGCAAAATTAACCCAGTTTATCCCGTCAATACTTCTCTCCTGAATTACTGCAATACCGAAATAGAGAACAGAATAGGATAAAACTATTATTGCTGAAGTCAAAAAAAGCTTACTCCGGCGGTGCAGGCCTGAAAGGGTGAATATTGCCACAATACCTATCATAAAGTTAAGGAACATAAACTCAAAGCTGTTGGGGACAAAGAAGCCAACAATCAGCAGCAGTATAATATGCAGAAAAAGCGCAAGCCTTTCATCGTAAAAAGTTCTGATAATAATTGGTACAATCGCAAAGGGAATTATGTAATAACTCAGATCACTGAAGCGTATAAGGGTAATAGCAGCCAATACCATTAAAAGTGTAATGAACAGAATAAACATCGTTTTTCTGAGGTTCAGCAGTATTTCTTTGCGAAAATTGAAAAGGAACAGATAAAGAACAAAGACAGCAGAAAGTACAAGTATAAGCTGCCCCAGAAAAATAAGGTTCAGGTTAGTTCCCCTGTATCTCGATTCATATTCCAGCTTAAGCGATTCAAGTATCTGGTAAAGTTCTCCCGTAATAAGGTCTCCCTTTGAAACGATCCTTTCACCTGCCTGAACCATGCCCCTGGCAAGCGAAATCTCATCAAGCATACTTTGCAGAACCCTGTTTGTAGTTTCAATGTCATAAAAAACATTGGGGACTATATAATCGGAAAAATCTATTCTATTGTAAAAGGACAATACCTGCTGCTCAACAGAAGTCCGGCTATCTTCGCTTAAACCTGATACCGTGCCCGTAATTTTTTCATATGCTTCTTTCTGTGTTAACAACCTCTCAGAAGGAAATCTCTGTCCCACATTGTTTACAACAATTACCACTTCATCTGAAATAGCTACCGGCACATCCGATTCGTTTACAGGTTCTTTTATCCCAGACAGATAAACATCTTCAATTAAGTCCGATAAAGAATCATATAAACGGTTCTTATAATCCCTCAATGCAGGATTGTTAGTCAAAAATAAATCAATATCATCCTCTTCTACCGAGAATCTTTCTTTAAGAAAATCATCCCATTCGGATTTTATAGCAGATTCAAATTTATTTGTTATTTCATTGTATATCAGGCTGTCGTATGTAAAATAGGGTACGGCACTTTTCCTGACACTGTCACGTTCAGACGACAGTTCTGCATCGGATTTGTATATTGGGAAGTCGAACGGCGCAATAAGTGTTTCGTGCAACCAGGGGCGCCCCCGCTGAAATTCATACCGGAAAGTTCCTTCACGGGGGAGAATATATACTATCAATAAAGCAGTAAGTAAAAAAAGTAAGCCCACCTTAATATTATGCCTGTACTGCTTTATGGTATTTATAATCTTCATATTTTCAGATATAACCGTTATAGACTCCTTATTGTTCAACCATCAGGCAAATTAACGAATAAATTTGCACAAAAATTTCCTGCAAGCAGGAACTATACACAAATGAACATAAATTTCAGATATTTTCAGTAAAATTTCTGTTTTTTAAGGAAAAAAATACCATTAAAAATTCTGCATATAGATATCAACAGGTTTATCAAAAATATGGATTCCTTTTATGAAACCTGATTTATGAGGTTTTATACCATTTTATTATCTCATTTGCATTATTTGTTCATATTATTTCATTTATTTGTGTATACTTTAACGTATAACTTTATCTTACCCGTATAATGGACTACACATATAAATATCCGCGTCCGGCAGTAACAGCGGACTG